>CAYYQO010000056.1:10120-11785 GCA_964473845.1 uncultured Aeromicrobium sp. | reverse complement strand
CCGATGCGCTTGGCCAACAGAGCCTGGCCGATCACGTTGCGGATCTTGTGGGCGCCGGTGTGGTTCAGGTCCTCGCGCTTGAGCAGGATCCGCGCGCCGACCGCCTCGGAGAACCGGTGGGCCTCGTACAGCGGGCTGGGCACGTTCGCGTACTCGCGCAGCATCCGGTCGAGCTCGGACCGGAAGGTGGGATCGGCCTGGGCGGCCTCCCACTCGCGAGTGATCTCGTCGAGCGGGGCGATGAGTGCCTCGGGCATGAATCGGCCGCCGAAGCGGCCGAAGTGGCCGGGGCCGTCGGGAAGGGCCGACCGCGAAGTCGCGGGGCCGGTGGGTTCAGTCATGGCAGTCCTGAGTGGTGATGGGGGCGAGCCTGGAGCAGGGTCAGCTCGGCTGCCATCGGTGCTGCAGCGCCGGGTGCTGGCCCGCGGCGACGAGGTCGGCCACCGACGTGCGCGGGTCATCGCCCTTGACGACCGACTCGCCGACGAGCACCACATGGGCACCGAAACGCGCGTACTCGATGACGTCGTGCGGCCCCCGCACGCCGGACTCGGCGACCCGGACCACCGAGTCGGGAATCTTCGGGGCGAGCCGCTCGAACGTCTCGCGGTCGACCTCGAGCGTCTTGAGGTTGCGGGCGTTGACGCCGATCAGGTCGGCATCGGCGGCGAGGGCGCGCTTGACCTCGTCCTCGTCGTGCACCTCGACGAGCGGCGTCAGTCCGATCGAGCGGGCGCGGTCGATGAGCGACTCGAGCGCGTTCTGGTCGAGTGCGGCCACGATCAGCAGCGCCATGTCGGCGCCCACGGCCCGGGCTTCCCACAGTTGGTAGGAGGTCGTGATGAAGTCCTTGCGCAGCACGGGGACGTTGACCTGGGCGCGGACAGCCTTCAAGTCGTCGAGGCTGCCATTGAAGCGGCGCTGTTCGGTGAGCACGCTGATCGCGGCGGCACCGCCGGCTGCGTAGTCGGCCGCCAGCCCGGCGGGATCCTTGATCTCGGCCAGGGCGCCCTTGCTGGGACTGGCACGCTTGACCTCCGCGATCACGGACACGCCGGCGGCCCGGAAGCCCGGCATAGGATCGAGGGCGGGGAGCTGCTTGGCAGCCTGTTCCTTGAGTTGCTCGAGGCTGATCCGTGACT
This sequence comes from uncultured Aeromicrobium sp., assembly GCA_964473845.1. GTDB lineage: Bacteria > Actinomycetota > Actinomycetes > Propionibacteriales > Nocardioidaceae > Aeromicrobium. The sequence continues at coordinate 10,643 of CAYYQO010000056.1, read as the reverse complement.
GGCGTTCGGCCAGATCCTCAGCAGCTCCGGCGAGGATGTCGTCGAGTACGGACATCGCACTCCCCCTCCTGGTCGGACTCGGCATCGAATTGCGCACCAGCCTAGTCCCGGCGTACCCGGCGGTGGCACGACCCCTCGGATTCGAGACACCCGGGCCGGTCCGGCAGGGACGCGCTGCGATCACACCCGTCACCCTGGTCTCGCACTGCGTGTCCAACACTCGGCCGCTGAGCGTGCGCCCGGGCACCGGACCTCCCTATGCTCTTGTGCATGACGACCAATGAGCCGCCCACCGGTCCCGACCCGGAAAACCCGGAAGGTTCCGTCCCTCCGACTCCCCCGCCGTCCGACGGCAGCACCTCGTACCCGCCGCCGCCCGGAGACTCCGGCGGCTTCGGCGCGGGTGGATACCCGCCTCCGCCACCACCGCCAGGAGACGCCGGCTTCGTGCCGCCCTTCAGTGCCCCCGATGCGATCGCGTACGGCTGGAACAAGTTCAAGGACAACGCCGGCCAGTGGATTC
>CAYYQO010000056.1:0-10020 GCA_964473845.1 uncultured Aeromicrobium sp. | reverse complement strand
CAGTGGATTCCTCTACCGTGGCGCGCTGGACGAGACCGAGGGCCGGAAGTTCTCCCTCGGCGACACGCTGTCGCGCGTCCCGATCGGCCCGGTCATCCTGACCTCGATCCTCGTGTCCATCGGCGTCACCATCGGCATGGTGCTGTGCGTGCTGCCCGGTGTGGTCTTCGCGTTCCTGTCCTACTTCGCACTGCTCTTCGTGGTGGACAAGAACCAGTCCCCCATCGACGCGATCAAGTCGAGCATCAGCCTGATCGCGGCGAACTTCGGACAGGCCCTCCTGCTCGCGGTGCTCGCCATCCTCGTGATCATCGTGGGCGCGTGCCTGTGCGGTGTCGGCCTCCTCGCGGCCTACCCGATCGCGACGATCGCCGCGGCCTACGCGTACAAGCGGTTCCAGGACCAGCCGGTCGCCTGAGCCTCGGGGCGGGCACCACGCGTGCCCGCCCCGGATCTCGGCGGCGCTGACCCTATGCTCGCCCCATGAGCAGCTATCCGCCCCCGCCCGGCGGACCGCCACCGTGGGGTGGCTACAGCCAGAGCCCTGCACCGGACAACAGTCAGGCCGTCTGGTCCCTGACCCTGGCCGTCATCGGTATCGTCCTGACCTGCTGCTGCGGACTGCTGGGGGTGGGCCTGGGCATCGCTGCCGTCGTACTGGCCCAGGGCGCGAAGAATCAGGCCGCTGCGTTCGGGCCCCACGTCGACACCTCGTTGGCCACCGTCGCGTTCTGGCTGGGAATCGTCGCGATCGCGTTGGGCGCGCTGTCGTTCCTCGGATCGATCGCGTTCAACGTCGTCGACGTGTTCACCCGGTTCTGATCGTTCAGGGAGCCAGCCAGGCGCCCCACGGGGTCACCCGGACGACACCGAACACCGCGACGGCGATCGCCGCGAACACGACGGTGCGAGCAGACCAGGTCAGATAGGGCGCCGGGATGCCGCGCAGGCGCCGGACGAACCACACGAGCCACGCCGCCGTCAGGGCGACCACGAGGGCGACGGCGAACAGATTGCTGGAGGCCGCGGCGGTGAACTCGCCGTTGGTCAGCAGGTTCACCGCGCGCAGACCACCGCAGCCGGGGCACGGCTGGCCGGTCATGGCCAGGAACGGACAGATCCCGTAGGAGCCCTGCACGTGCGGATCGTGCGCGTGCACCAGCGCGAACGCAGCGACACCGCCGGCGGCGGCCGCCAGCGGTGCGCGAAGAAGCTGGCCACGCGAGGTGGCCGGGGTGGGCGTGGGCGCCGTCAGTGGCTCTTGGTCCGGTCGATGCCGAAGCCGGCCAGCGCCATGACCTTGCCCAACGGCAACGCGCCGACGGCCATGATGACGCCGATCGAGAAGATCACCCAGTTCGGCTCGGGAATCAGGCCGATTCCACCGACGAGAAAGCCGGCGAGGCTGACGAGGACGGCGGTCCAGGCGGCCGGCGACGATCCGTGCGACATGGGGGCACTCCTAAGTGATGCGCGAGCTGAGTCGGTGACAGCCTACTCGGTCGTCAGACGGTCGGATCGATGCCGTCGTCCATGGCCTTCCACAGGTCACTGGAATCGGGCTCACGCGCGGCGGGTGCGTCGTACTTCCTGCCCATCGTGGCCCAGTGGGGACCGCGCCACGCGATGAATGCGCCCACCGCGACAGTCAGCACGAAACCGGTGATCGTGAACGCCTGGGCGATGCTGCGGTCCCACGCGACCTCGGCTCCGGAGACGGCGGCATCGTCGATCGCCCGCGCCTGTGCCGTTGCCAGCGCCTCGGTCATCCGGGCAGCCAGTACGACCCCGGCGACGCCCGCGAGCGCGACCACTGCCCCGATCACCCGCCGCAGTCGTGGTCCGGCCGCGATCACGCCGGCGGCGGCCGCCATCACCAGAATCGCCAGACCGACCGCACCCGGCACGACGTCCGACCCCTTCACCGCCAGGTCGACCTCGGGCAGTCCCGCCACGGAGGCCGTCGCGCCGGCCCACGTCGCACGCAGCGCCAGCAGCGTCCCGCCGCCCACCACGAGCAAGGCCAGCACGGCGGGACCGAGCAGGTTCCGGTTCACGTCAGCAGGTCCGCATCGAAGCACGTCGTCGTGCCGGTGTGGCAGGCCGGCCCCACCTGGTCGACGGTCACGAGCAGCGTGTCGCCGTCGCAGTCCAGTCGCACCTCGCGGACGTGCTGGGTGTGACCCGATGTCTCGCCCTTGACCCAGTACTCGCCGCGGCTGCGGCTCCAGAACGTCGACCGTCCCGTGGTGAGCGTGCGATGCAGCGCCTCGTCGTCCATCCACCCCATCATCAGGACGGCGAGCGAGGTCGCGTCCTGCACGACGGCCGGCACGAGGCCGTCCTCGTTGCGCTTCAGTCGGGCCGCGATCGCGGGGTCCAGGGAACTCACTCCCCCATTGTCGCAGTGACCCCGGCCCCGGGACCGAGCGAGGCCTGGGCGACCCACGAGGCGTGCAGCCGGGCGTACGCACCGTCGGCCTTGACCAGGTCGCGGTGGTGGCCGTCCTCGACGAGCCGGCCCTGATCGAACACCAGGACGCGGTCGGCGTTCTCGGCGGTCGAGAGCCGGTGGGCGATCGTGACGCTCGTACGACCCTCGAGCAGCCGGTCCAGGGCGCGGGTGGCTCGCAACTCGGTCTGGGGGTCGACAGCGCTCGTGGCCTCGTCGAGGACCAGCAGATTCGGATCGGCCAGCGCCGACCGGACCAGGGCGACGAGTTGTCGCTCCCCCGCGGACAACGACTCACCACGCTGTCCCACACTCGTCTGCAGTCCGCGCGGCAACGCTGCGTACCAGTCGGCCAGGCCGAGCCCGCGGATCGCCTCGACGAGCTCCTCGTCCGTGGCCGTCCGCGATCCGTACCGCAGGTTCTCGGCCAGGGTCGCGTCGAAGAGGAAGCCCTCCTGCGGGACCATCAGCACGTGCTGGCGCAGGTCGTCGAATCCGACGTGCGAGATGTCGACACCGCCCAGCAACACGCGGCCGTCGACCGGATCCATGAGGCGCGTGAGCAGCTTCGCGAACGTGGTCTTGCCCGAGCCCGTCTCGCCGACCACCGCGACCCGCTGACGGGCCTCGATCGTGACGTCGACATCGGCCAGCACCGTCGGTCCGTCCGGGTAGGCGAAGGACACATGGTCAAACCGGGCGTCGAGTTCGCCCTCGGGCAGCGGCACGGCGTCCGTGCCCGGATCGACGACGTCGGCGGGCGTGTCGAGCAGGTCGAGCACCCGCCGCCACGAGGCGATCGCGTTCTGGGCCTCCGAGATCACCTGGGTGGCCATCTGCGCCGGGCCGGTGAACAGGCCCACGAGGAACACGAACGCCACGACCGTGCCGATCGTCAGTTCGCCGACCACGCCGAGCAGCACACCGATGCCCAGGACGGCCGCATTCGCGATGCCGCCGACCATGATCGCCGCCGAGAAAGCGCCCGCCGTGATCGTCTGGGCCCGGATGTTGTTGCGGTAGTTCGCCCGCACAGCCACGTCGACCCGGTCCTGCGTCCGTTCTTCGATGCCGTAGGACCGCACGACGGACGCGCCGACGACCGGTTCGGCGATCACGGCCAGCATCTCGCCGACACTGGCGCGCACGCGGTCATAGGCGCGGGACATCGCCCCGGCCAGCCAGCGCAGGCTCAACGCCAACGGCACGAAACTGATCAGGACCACGAGCGTCAGTTGCCACGACAGGAACGCCATGACGACGGTGGCGACCAGCATCTGGCCGACGCTGATGATCATCATGATCCCGGTGAACTGCAGGAACTGGCTGATCTGGTCGACGTCCGACGTCACGCGTGAGACGAGGGAACCGCGCCGCTGTGTGTTCTGGGTCAGCATCGACAGGTCGTGCACGTGCCGGAACGCCGCGACGCGCAGATTGGCCAGCCCTCGTTCACTCGCGGTGAAGATCCGCACCTTCGACCAGTAGCCGGTCACGGCGATCGCGATCATCAGGAGCGCCGCGATCACGACGTAGCGTGCCACCGCGGCGGTGTCGACTCCCCCTTCGCTGAACCCGTCGTCGAGGGCTCCGCGCACCACGATCGGGATGACCGAACCACCCGCCGTGCTGATCAACGCCAGGAGCAGGGTCAGCCGGAGCCCCTCGGTGATCTCGGGGTTGCGGCGCATCCCGCGCAGCAGGACGGCCAGGCCCCCTTCCCGGGCGGTGGATCCAACTACCGTGGCGTCACTCATGGTCGACCTCCTCCCGGGCCTGGTCGTACGCGTCGACGAGCCGGCGGTACGACGCCGATCGCGCGCGCAGTTCGCCATCGGTACCGCGATCGGTGATGTGCCCCTGTTCGAGCAGCACGACCTCGTCGGCGAGCGCGATCGTCGCCTTGCGGTACGCGACGACGATCGTGGTGGGCGAGCCGTCGCGGTCCGCGAGCGCATGCAGGATCCGCTGTTCGACCTCGGGGTCCAGCGCACTGGTCGCGTCGTCCATCACCAGGACGCGCGGATCGCGCACGAGGGCGCGGGCCAGCGCGAGGCGCTGTCGTTGCCCGCCGGACAACGAGGTGCCGCGTTCGCCCAGTTGGGTGTCGAGCCCATCGGGCAGGGCCGCGACGAATCCGTCGGCCTGCACCGTGCGCAGCACCTCCCAGATCCGCGCCTCGGGAACGTCGAGGTCCAGCACGACATTGGCCCGGACGGTGTCGTCGAACAGGAAGGTCGCCTGGGGCACGAGTGCCACCGCGCGGGTCAGCGCCTGCTGGGAGAGGTCGCGGGCATCCACGCCGCCGATCCGGATGACACCGCCGTCGGGATCGATGAGCCGGGTCACGAGTGAGGCCAGGGTGCTCTTTCCGCTGCCCGTGCTGCCCACGATCGCCGTCACGGTCCCGGCCGGAACCGTGAACCCGATCTCGTGCAGGACGCCCGTGTCGGGTTCGTCGGGGTGGCTGTAGTCGAGTCCCGCGACCTCGAGGGGCACCGGTCCGGCGCCGGGCACGACGGCCGTCCCGTAATCCATCGCGTCGTCCTCGTCGAGAACGCGCGAAACCCGGTCCCAGCCGACGACGGCACGCGGCAGCTCGCCCAGGACCCAGCCGAACGCCCGGACCTGCATCCCGATCACGGTGAACAGGTAGGCGACCTGCACGACCTCGCCGGGGTCGGCGGCACCGGAATGAACGCGTAGCGCGCCGATCAGGACGACCGCCAGGACGGCCAGGTTCGGCAGCGCCTCGATCACCGGGTCGAACACGGCCCGGATCCGTCCGATCGAGATCGCCGCGTCGCGCAGTCGCTCGCTCGCGACGCGGAATCGGGCGGTCTCGTCGGCCTCGCGGCCCAGGGACTTGACGACGAGTGCTCCGTCGAAGGACTCGTGCGCCACGGTGGAGACATCGCCCCGCAGGCTCTGCGCGAGCGCGATCCGCGGCCCCTGCCAGCGCTGGTACACGGCATTCGCGACGAACAGCAAGGGGATGACGACCAGTCCGACGAACGTCAGCACCGGATCGGCCAGCAGCATCGTGACGAGCGCCGCGGCCAACATCGCGATGGCGCCCAACGCCATCGGCAGCGGCATGAAGATCGACCAGGTCGCCTCGACGTCGGCGTTGGCATTGCTCAGCAGCTGGCCGGCCGGATGGCGATGGTGCCACCGCAGCGGCAGCTGCAGATAGCGGCGAGTCACGCGCAGCCGGTCGTCGCGGACGAGCCGGTAGAACACGACACCGCCGAGCAGCCGCCGGCCGAGCACACCGACGGTGCGCAACAGCGCCGCCAGCAGGAACAGTCCGATCCCGGCCCACAATGCCGACGTCGTGACCTCACCAGCCCGGAACGACGGGGTGATCACGTGGTCGGTGGCCCATCCCAGCACCCAGGCGTCGGCCACCGTCATGACGCCGAACAGCAGTGATGCCAGCGCGGCCCACGTGAACATCACGCGCTGACGGACGATGCCGCGACCCATGACGGCGAAACCGCGCTGGGTCAGCCGGTCGGTGCCGCCTCCGCCGAGGGTGTCGAGGGGTTCGGTCGCTGTCACCTGACCACGTGTCCCGCGGCTCGCAGCGTCTCCTTGACCGCAGAGATCGTCAGCGAGCCGAAGTGGAAGACACTCGCGGCCAGCACGGCGTCGGCACCCGCGTCGACCGCGGGCGGGAAGTGTTCGAGCCTGCCGGCACCGCCGCTGGCGATGAGCGGCACATCGGTGACCTGACGCACGGCGCTGATCATCTCGAGGTCGAACCCGGCCTGCGTGCCGTCGGCATCCATCGAGTTCAGCAGGATCTCGCCGGCACCGAGCTCGGAGGCCTCACGGACCCACGCGACCGCGTCGATCCCGGCGGACTGGCGGCCGCCGTGGGTCGTCACCTCGAACCCGCTCGGTTGATCATCTGCACGTCTGGCATCAACGCTGAGCACGAGTACTTGATTCCCGAAGCGGCGGGCGATCTCGGCGATCACGGCGGGGCGGGCGATCGCCGCGGTGTTGATCCCGACCTTGTCGGCACCGGCGCGCAGCAGCCGGTCGACGTCGTCGACCGTGCGGACCCCTCCCCCGACCGTCAACGGGATGAAGACCTGCTCGGCCGTCCTTCCCACGATGTCGAAGGTCGTGGACCGGTCGCTGCTGGAGGCGGTGATGTCGAGGAAGGTCAACTCGTCGGCACCCTCGGCGTCGTAGACGCGCGCCATCTCGACCGGATCGCCGGCATCGCGCAGATCGACGAAGTTGACTCCCTTGACGACCCGGCCGCCATCCACGTCGAGGCAGGGGATCACACGGACGGCTAGGCTCACGGACATGAGCGTAGTCCGGCAGTCCCGAACCCGTTCGAGCCGCCTGTGGATCGTCGCGGCGGTCGCCGCGCTGACCATGGCCGCCTGCACGGACGGCGGCAACGAGGAGCCTGAACCGACCCGGGCAACCGTCACCACCACGGCCACGCCCACCTCAGAATCACCCACGACGGAGCCTCCCGCGGCCCTGCCGTCGGTCGACGAACTACTGGTCTCGCCCGGCCGCGTCGGTCCCGTGCTGGCGGGCATGACGCGCGACGAGGCCCTGGCCACGGGGTTGTTCGACACCGACGTCGAGACCGGCGGCGAGGAGTGCGGCCGGACCGAACCACTGGGCTGGAAGGCCGACTACACCTCGACCCTGGACGTCCTGACGACGGACGACGGCACGGTCGTGTCGCTCGGAGTGCGCGGCGAGCAGCCGCGCACCGCCGACGGTCTCGGCGTCGGCAGCACGCTGCAGCAGGTGTCGAGCGTCTACGAGAACGCCGAGATGGTCGAAGCCGGGTACAGCCAGACCGGCGTGTTCGTGACGGAGGGCGAGCAGTGGCTCGGCTTCCTGTTCGATGCCGATCCCGAGTCGATCGGGCCGCAGGAGAAAGTCCTGCTCGTCGAGGTCACCCAGGGCACGAAGCCCGATCTGATGCGCGACGGCTGCTGAGGATCACTTCGTGCCGTCGTCGTCCTGACCGCGTTCGAGGGCCCGCCGGGTGTAGCGGCGCTCGAGTTCCTCGATCCGCGGACGACGGTTGAGCCGGTGCATGAACCAGCCCATCCCCACGCCGATGACCGGGAAGATCGGCCAGAAGAACTGCAGATCGCCCGAGCCCACGCTGGTCGCGCCCCAGATCGCGGTGGTCATGGCACCGATCGCCACGACGCCGTTGCGCGCATCGCGACCTTCGCGCTCGTACTTCCGGACCGCCTGCTCGTGGACGCTGCGCGTGGCAGGCAGGGGTGGTTCCAGATCCTCCAGCAACGGCACGAACTGGCCCAGCAGTCGCACCTCGAGCGCCGCACCGGAACGCTGTTCGTACTCGCCCCGGTCGAGCCGGCCATCGGCGTAGGCCTCGCGCAGGGCCTCCAGGGCCGTCTCGCGGTCGGCGTCGGCCGCCCGGATTCCCGCGACCTCACGCAGGCGAGGGTCGGCGCTGAACCGGCTCCACTCGACCGATGCCATGACTCACTCGCTGACGGCGGCCAGGGCCTCGGGGAGCGTGAAGGCACCGGCGTAGAGGGCCTTGCCCACGATGGCACCCTCGACGCCGATGTCGGTGAGCGACGCGATGGCACGCAGGTCGTCGACGCTCGAGACACCACCGGAGGCGACGACGGGCTTGTCGGTCTGTTCGCACACCTGGCGCAGCAGGTCCAGGTTCGGGCCCTGCAGCGTGCCGTCCTTCGTGACGTCGGTGACGACATAGCGCGAGCACCCGTCGGCCTCGAGCCGGGCCAGCACCTCGAACAGGTCGCCGCCCTCCTTCGTCCACCCGCGGGCGGCCAGCGTGCGGCCGCGCACGTCCAGGCCCACGGCCACACGGTCGCCGTAGCGGGCGATCGCCGATCGGCACCAGTCCGGGTCCTCGAGGGCGGCAGTGCCCAGGTTCACTCGTCGGCAGCCCGTGGCCATCGCGGCGTCCAGTGACTCGTCGTCGCGGATGCCGCCGGACAACTCGACCTTGACGTCGAGGCGCCCGACGACCTCGGCCAGCAGTTCGCGGTTGCTGCCCTTGCCGAACGCGGCGTCCAGATCGACGAGGTGGATCCACTCGGCTCCGTCGGACTGCCACTGCAGCGCGGCATCGAGCGGGGAACCATAGGCCGTCTCGCTGCCGAGCTCGCCCTGGACCAGGCGCACGGCCTGTCCGTCAGCGACATCGACAGCGGGGAGAAGTTCGAGAGTCACCCGATGATCGTATCCATCGTGATCCGTAGAGTGGTCGGGCCATGACCGAACCCTCAGCCGTCACGCTGCCCCACACGCCTCTCGAGGACGTGCTGGGCGTGCTGACCGGGACGTGGCTGGCCTCACTCGGGCTGCATCTGTTGCACAGCGCCCACGCCGTCACCGGCGGCTCGGCCGGCTTGTCGCTGCTGATCACCTACGCCGTCGCCCTGCCGCTGCCGGTCGTCCTGGTGCTGACCAACATCCCGTTCTTCGCCCTCGCCTGGTGGAAGAAGGGCTGGGTGTTCACGGCCAAGTCGTTCGTCGCGGTGATGCTGATGTCGCTGTTCACCGCGATCCACGGCGAAATGCTGCCGAGCCCCGGCATCGAACCGGTCTATGCCGTCGTCACCGGCAACCTGCTGGCCGGTACCGGGATCCTGATCCTGTTCCGGCACGGTTCGAGCCTCGGCGGTTTCAGTGTGCTGGCGCTGATCGCGCAGGAACAAGCCGGACTGCGCGCCGGCTACGTGCAGATGACACTGGACGTCCTCGTGGTGCTGGCCGCCGTGCTGGTGGTACCGCTCGACAACGTCGCGCTCTCGGCGGTCGGCGCGGTGATCCTCAACATCGTGCTGGCGTTCAACCACCGGCCCGAGCGGTACCGGGCCTAGTCTGGTCCGTCGGTGACCGGCTGGAGCGTCGCGATCCAGTTCTCGAGGAGTCGTCGCCCCGCGTCGCCGGACTTCTCGGGGTGGAACTGTGTCGCCCACAACGGTCCGTGCTCGACGGCTGACACGAACCGGTCGCCGCCGTAGTCGGTCCACGTGACGCCCGGTGCCGCGAAGGACGTGCCCGTCGGGTCGATCAGCCAGTCCCGCACCCCGTAGGAGTGCACGAAGTAGAACCGTTCGGCCTCGATCCCGGCGAACATCACCGAGTCTGCCGGCACGTCGACCGTGTTCCACCCCATGTGCGGCACGATCGGTGCCTGGAGCTTCTCGACCGTGCCGGGCCATTCGCCGCACCCGGTCGTCCGGACGCCGTGCTCGATGCCCTCGGCGAACAGGATCTGCATCCCGACGCAGATGCCCAGCACGGGGCGTCCGGCGATCAGGCGCCGCTCGATGATGCGCTCGCCGCCCACCGACTGCAGTCCTGTCATGCAGGCCTCGAACGCCCCGACCCCGGGCACGAGCAGGCCGTCCGCGTGCTCGGCGACGAAGGCATCCGAGGTCAGCACGACATCGAGGTTGCGGGACTCCCCCGCCCGCTCGACGGCGCGGACCGCCGATCGCAGGTTGCCCGAGCCGTAGTCCAGGACCGCGACGGTCGTCATGGAAGCTTCTCCGTGATCTCGA
>CAYYQO010000055.1:0-17364 GCA_964473845.1 uncultured Aeromicrobium sp. | reverse complement strand
GCGGCGCCGATCAGCAGGATCGCCTTGATGATCTGGACGTAGGTCGTGCCCTTCATGCCGCCCACGAGGACGTACACGATCATCAACGCACCGACGGCCGCGATGACCAGGGCCTGGCCGAACGAATCGTGGATGTTGAGCAACAGCGCCACGAGTCCACCGGCACCGGCCATCTGGGCCAGCAGGTAGAAGAACGACACGACGAGGGTCGAGACGGCCGCAGCAGTGCGCACGGGGCGTTCCTGCATGCGGAAGCTCAGCACGTCGGCCATCGTGAACCGGCCGGTGTTGCGCAACAGTTCGGCGACCAGCAGCAGGGCGACGACCCAGGCAACGAGGAAACCGATGCTGTAGAGGAAGCCGTCGTAGCCGGTCAGCGCGATCGCGCCGGCGATGCCGAGGAACGAAGCGGCCGACAGGTAGTCGCCGGAGATGGCGAAACCGTTCTGGCGACCCGTGAAGGCCGAACCGGCGGTGTACATCTGCGACGTGCTCGTGTTGGTGCGGCTGGCGCGGATCACGAAGACGAGCGTCAGGGCGACGAAACCGGCGAAGATCGCGATGTTGAGGCCGGTGTTGCCGATCTGCTCGGTCTCGGCGGCCTTGAGCGCGGTGTGCAGGGAGGTCGAGATCATGCGAGGCCCTCGGCTTCCATCTCTTCGCGGATCTTCTTCGAACGGGGATCGAGTTCACGGTCGGCGTAGCGGACGTAGGCCATCGTGACGGCGAACGTCGCGACGAACTGGAGCAGGCCGAAGAGCAGGCCGACGTTGACGTTGCCGAAGACCTTCTGGCTCATGAACGAGACGGCGTACGTCGACATGAGGACGTAGATGAAGTAGAAGACCAGCGCCCCGGCCGTGGCCGGGATCACCCAGGTGCGGTACTTGTGTCGCAGTTCCTGGAACTCCGGCGAGGCGAGAACCCGCAGGTAGGCGGCTTCGCGGTCGGTCGGCGGTGGCAGGACGGCATCGGAATCGAGCGGTTTGCTCATACTGATCCCTCCGTGCAGATGTCACCGTCGGTGGGGATGGGCGTTCGGGGCCTGGTGCGTGCTCGCTGGCGCTCGCTCATGGGCAAACCTCCACGGTCGTGGGATGGGAGAGAACATGACGTCAATCACGTGATTGACGTCACATTCGACGCTAGGGGCGGGCCGCCGTCAGCGCATCGGGCGCGGCGGTGCTTGCGATGAACGACCTGATTCTGCGACGAACGGTCGAGCGGGTGACCGCTGATCGCGCCGGGCGGTTTCAGTCCGTGAGGCTCGGTCCGGCGAGTCCGGCCTCGAGTTCGGCCACGCATTGCTGCCCACGCCGGGCGACGTGGTGTCCGGCGTGCATCAGGTATCGGGCCGACGAACGCAAGGGCGCGGGCATGGGTGGTAGGTCACGGTCGGCCTCGCCGAGGGCGCCGGCGGCGTCGGCGCCCATCTGTTCGGCTGTCAGGCTCGTGTCACGGCCGTCGACCAGGCCGATCCCGGCGCCGGTCTGTGCAGCACTGCGCAGCAGGTCGATGACATGGGGCAGGTCGGTGGGGGAGGCGTCCAGGTCCAGCAGCGGCAACAGTCGGGCGATGATCAGGTCGGTGATCTCGTGGGCCTCGGGCGAGAAGGCGGCGTCGAGTCCCATCCGGTGGGTGGTCGCCGCTCCGAATCCGGTGCGAGCGCCGGGCTCGGCCGGTGGCCAGGTCGAGCCGTCCAGCGCAGGTGCACGCAGTGCGATCGTGCGGGCGCGGGGGCGGCGGCGCGGGAACCAGGTCACGGCTGCATCGTACGGTGACCGTGGTCACGGTGCGGTCTCGCGGCTCGCGTTAAAAAAAGTGACTCAAGTTGCGTCATGGTGCTTGTGGTGCGGCGTCTCAGGGGTGCAGGCGAGAGCTCGGGCTCTCCAGGCGCTCAACTGAACATCACAGGTCGTCACTCCCGGAAGGACTAGTCGCTGTGGTCCCATATGTCACTTCCGTCGGGGCTCGGTGCATGGAACGCTGGGTGGCGCTGTGTGTGTTCGGAAGGCAGACGGAGGGAGCAACGTGTCGGTGAAGGTCGAACGAATCTGGTGGCGTGACATCAGCGCCGAGGACTACTTCACCATGGAGAAGTCCGCCCGAGGGCTGCGCGGCCGGGCCGCGCTCGAGATCCGGCAGATCCCTGATCTCCTGGAGTTCCTCGGACTCGACCGATCCCTGCCACCCGAGCAGTGGCAGGACCTGCGTATCGTCCCGCGCGTCGTCGGCGACCCCGAGGTTTCGGCGCCCATGGTCTTCAAGGCGCACCGCCGCCACGGAGTCTTCGAACTGCCGGCCCAGAACCGCAACGACGAGCGGCACGAACGCCACCCCGCCTGGCTGCCGGCGTCCGGCTGGCCCGATCTGCGCGTCCCCACCTCCGTCGAGGACGCCAAGTCGGTCCTGGCCGAGATCGGTGGCCTGCATGTGTACGTCGCACGGACCCAGTCGGGCCAGTACTTCGCCGGCATCACGATCGGCGCCAGTCTGCCGGCAGACTGGCCGACGTCCTGCGCGCCGATGTTCACCGGCTCGGAATCCGGGGTGATCACCGTGGGCAGCGGCTCGATCCAGACGCTGACGCCGCTGGCCCGCAAGATCCTCGACGCGTTCCGCGACCGCAAGAGCGTCCTGGTCTACGGCCCGCCCGGCACCGGCAAGACCCATGCGGTGGCCCAGGTGCGCCAGATCCTCGATGAGGCCTGGACTGGCGGCGAGTCGATCGAAATCGATCCCCACCGTCCCGATCATCCGTTCTCCTCAGGCTTCGACGCCTCGCCGATCGCCGCTCCGGTCATCACCGACTGGGTCACGTTCCACCAGGACTACGGTTACGAGGACTTCATCGTCGGCCTGCGTCCCACGGGTGAAGGCATTCGCCTGGCGCCGTTCGCGGGCCGCTTGCTCGACCTGGCGATCCGGCTGGAGCGACAAGGACGCGGTTCGGCCCTCTTGGTGATCGACGAGATCAACCGTGGCAACGTCCCCAAGATCCTGGGCGACTTCATGACCTACATGGACGCGTCCTACCGGCGCGAACCGAACGGAGATGTCCGCTCGGCCATCCCGGTGAACCTGCCGAAGGTCCAGCGCAGCCCCACGGGCGACCCGGTGACTGAGCCGATCTGGATCCTCTCCGGAGACTCGTACATGTTGCCGCAGCCGTGGTACTTCCCCCACGACGTGAACATCCTCGCGACGATGAACTCGGTCGACCGCGCGGTCGCCCCGCTGGACTCGGCCATCGGCCGCCGGTTCGAGCGCATCGACGCCTACGCCGATCTCGATCTGCTGGCCCAGCACCTGGGCGTCAGCGTCGACATCGCGACCAGCCCGGACGTCGACGCCGAGCAATGGACGGCCCAGGCCGCCGCCGTGGCGCTGCTGGCCTATCTCAACGACGAGATCACCGAGCGTCTCGGCCAGGACTACGAGCTCGGCCACCTGTACTTCTGGAAAATCTCGACGTGGGAGGACGTTCAGCGCGTGTGGGATCACGACATCTGGCCCCAGATCCGTGACCGGTTTGGGGCGCGTCCCGACCAGTTGGCCGATCTGCTGCGCGTGAACTCGCGCAATGCCCCGCCGAACTACCCGTTCCGCACGCGCACCCTGACCGGCCGGGCCCTTGCGGTGGATCCGCTCATGGGCCAGTCCGATGAAGACACCGCGATCACTCTCGACTTCCTGGTGCGCGGATGATCGCCGACCACACCCTCGTCGAGGGCGGCCTGGCCCAGCCGTTCACGGGCACCGCAGCCGATCTGGCCGAACTGCGCCTACGCTCGGGTGAGCTGTCCGCGCGGTTGGGCCTGGCGCAGGAACCGTTCGAGATCGACGACGCGGCGGGCACGGTCAGGGTCCATGGCGTCGCCGGCTTCGTCGCGTTGGGCGATTCGACGATCGAGATCATGCCGCACTTTCTGCGACACGATCCGGGCTGGCGTGTCTCCATGCTGACGATGCTGACCACCGTGCACCATCTCGAGTGGGTGCCGATGGTCGATCGCGGCACCCGCCATGCGGGCTTGTCCGACCTGCTGGGGATGATCCTCGCCAGTGCGATGTCGCGGGCCTCGTCCGAAGGCATGCCGCGCAACTACGTCGAGCGCACGGCCGTCACCGAATCGATCCGCGGCCAGCTCGATCCGGCCAAGATGTGGCGGCGGGTCGTCGACCCGTACACGGTCGACTGCCGCTTCTCCGAGTTCATCGCCGATGGTCCCGTGCCGTCCTTGCTGAAGTGGGCGTGCCGGGAATTGTCCGGCGCCGTCCAGCAACCGTGGCTGGAGTCCGAACTGCGGCACTACACGGATCTCTTCCCCGAGTCCGCCACGGAACTGCCGCCGCCGGCGATCCTGGACGCCGTCCAGCTGACGCCACAGTTCGGATTCCTCAGCGACGCGGTCGACGTGGCCCGGATGTTGTCGATGGGGCCGCAGAACGGCGCCAGTGGCAAGACCGACGGTCCGAGCCGGGCGTTCTTGTGGAACACCGAGAAGCTGTTCGGCGACTTCGTCCAGGTGGTGGCCGAACAAGCTGCCCGCAGTGCTGGGTTCACGGCCTACCGCGGGACTCGCGCCCGGCGACTCTCCGAGGTCTCGTCCACGGCGGGCGCCGTCGACACGATCATCGAGTCCGACAGCGAGATGGTCGCCACCGCCGTGTGTGCCCAGGAGTACAGCGAGGACCTCACCGATCGGTTGAGCGAATCGCTCATCGCCGCCGGACGCGGGATGGGGGCCTCCGACGTGGCCATCGTGTTCCCCGCCAGCATGGGCCTTCGGCCGGGTACCCAGCTGCGGGTGCGCGAGCCGGGTGGCCCGGCGATGCTGCATCTGTTGATGGTCGATCCTTCGGGGCTGGGCGAGATGGGTGGCATGTCCCGCGTCACCCAGGAGTTCGAACTCGACCTGAACGCGGTGCTGACCATCGCGCACCGCCGGCCGGTGGGTTCGCGCCGGCGATTTGGTTAGGGCCGACGGTCGCGTCAGTTCGTGGTCCGGCTGCTGATCATCATCGTTACGGGGCAGCCCTGATGAGGCTCTCGTATTCGGCGAGCGCTTGCTCGTCGGAGAGAGCTCGATAGAACGAGCGGATGCTCTTCATCTGCCAGGTCATGGAGTCGGCGCGGGCGCCGTCTGAGTACCTGCGCAGGTCAGCGGTGTGGAGATTGGACCGGGCCAACTCCGCGAGCCGGGTGAGGTGGCATACGGCTCCTACTTGCATGCCACCTCCCTCGTTCCAGTGGCCGGTGCCGACGCCATCACCGATGAGGACCGTGTTGTCCGCTGGCGCTGCGCTGGTGGACAGCTGCTGCTGTAGGCGAAAGACCTGCGGCAGTGGACTGCCGAGCCGCGGGCCCCATACACCTGCTTCCAGGACGTCGCGCGTCGTGACGTCCAGAAGTTGTGCCGCGGTTCTCGCGAAGAACGCCAACTGGCGTTCGGGTGTGGCGGTCTGCGACGCAGGCAGGTCACAGACCAACCATGTTTCGCCACCGTGAAGTTGGGCCATCAGGCCGGCTTCGAGCACATCGGATCCCCGCGAGGTCTCAGCCTTGATCATCTGGCCGGAGTCGAAGCCGAAGATGACTCCCGCGATCTGGGTCCGGGGCGGGGAGGTGATGTGGCTGACGATCGGTAGGCTCCTGCGGTGCACCGCCGCCCCTTCCGCGAGGACCAGTAGGTCGGGACGGCCGATTCCCGCGACATCGATGGATCCTTCCCGAGGGATGAGGTCGCATTCCGCCTCGATCCTCATGACGCGCGGCAGCGATCCGAGGAAGCCCCTCACGGTTCGTTCGGCCTCGTGAGCTCGCATGATGAATGCCGCATCAGCGTCCAGCAGGTCCTCGGCAGGGACGACATGATCCACAGGTTGGGGACTGGCGAACGCTGGCTTCGCCTTGCGGGTCCGTACACCTTCGACGATTCGAGTCGATCCACCCGGGATGGGGCGGATCACTTGGAGCACGTGGTTGCCCAGAGCCGGGTTGATGCTGCTGAGCACGTCGAGGAGCAACTGGCGCCCCGCCCATTGGATCTTGCGCGAGTACGTCCGACGCTTCTCGTAGGTCACCACGTCGTATCCAGCTGCTTGAAGGGTCGCTGCGGCGCACATGCCGACAAGCGATTGTCCGCTCACCACTGCCAATCTGCGTCGCATCGTCTTGTCATCTCATCCTGGTGTGTCTCAGACCCGCCGGCTGTGGTGGAGCATCCTGACGAACTCTGCGGCACCACCCTCCGACGGCGGTGGGACCACGGCGCTGGAAACCTCGATCACCTCGGCAGGGGCTCCGTCCACGGCCGCTGAGAACGACGCCCACCGAAGCATCTCGATGTCATTGATGTGGTCACCGCAGGCGAAGGTCCGGTTGCTGGCGATGCCGAGCTGGAAACGTCGATACTCCAGCGCATGGGCCTTCGAGATTCCTGCCTTGAGTACATCGAACCACCCACGCTGTCCGATGTCGGCCCGCGCCAGCACAGCCATGTCGGAGAAGGTGGACGAGATGGTGGCGGCGACGAGGGATGAATGAATTGTGATTCGAAAGGCACCGGTTCCCACCAATTCGTCGAGTCCGACGGCCCGCCAAGGACCCATCAGATGTCCGTCGGGAAACGGGCGGTTCACCAGAAACTCAGGATCCGCTCCCTCGACGGCGATCGCGCAGTCCGGGTCGATCTCGGTGACGCGTGCGACGACCATCGACGCATCCACCACCTCGGTCCTCAGCACGTGTATTCCGCCGGGTGAGAGGCGACCAAGCACGGCACCGTTCGCACACACGACCGTCACGTCAGCCAAGCCCAACTGCTGGACGAGTTCGTGTGTGGCGCCCAGTGATCTTCCGGTTGCCAGTACCAGTTCGCAGGCATCGTTCACTGCCAGTGCCTTGAGCATCTGCACCGAACTGTCGTGGATGTGGCCTGCGGCATCCACTAAGGTTCCGTCGATGTCGAACGCGACGAGATAGCGTTCCTGCGCCGTGAGTTCACCCATGATGGGCTCGCCACCGCGGGCGAAGGGTGAAGACCATCGCCACGCCGGCTATGAGGCAACTGAGCAGCGGAACCGCACCCCAGCCTTGATCGGATCCCACCCACCCGCCCAAAGCGGGGCCCACCATGTTCCCCACGTTGAAAGCGCTGACCGTGAGCGCAGCAATCATGGCGGTACTGGCTCCCACGGCGTGGAAGACCGCCGAGTTGAGTGGACCCCCCAGGAAGTAACCGGTTGCCGCGAACACGGCGAGCGGAGCGACGAACACGAATCCGAGATCCACGACCGCCCAGATCACCAGTGCGGCAACGGCCATGAACGCCGTGCCCATGACGAAGTCGCGTTGACGCAACTGACGCCGGAACCGGACGGCAGCCAGCACGCCAGCGAGCGCACCTGCGCCATAGATGAACACGACGACGGCCATCTGGTCGGCAGGAACCCCGGCATGGCGGGCGATGACCGTCACGTACGTGTAGGTCGCGCACAGGGCCACCTGTGTCATCACGATCACGCTCAGTTCCGGCCAGCCTCGGGCCAGGACCTGCCACGCGGAAGGCCCCGCCTTGGTCGTGCCCTCCGTCCGTTGCGGTTCGCGCGGGAGAGTCATCACGGCGATCGTGACCAGGGCGCCGAGGCATCCGATGACCAGAAAGCTCGATCGCCAACCGAAGTGATCGGCCACCAGAGTGCCGAGCGGCACCCCGACCAGCGCGGCAAGCGTGGGGCCCGCGATGAGCATGGACATGGCGCGGCCCGCCGCGGCGGGATGCACGATCCGCATGACATAGGCGGATCCGGTCGACCACAGCATGGCTGCGGCGAGGGCGGAGACGACGCGCAGTATCGCGAGTGTGGTGAAGTCGGTCACCCACGGCATGGCCACATGGATGACCGCGAACAGCGCCGTCGAAAGCCCTGCCACCCGACGAATCGTTCCGCGATCGCCCAAGCGTGCCATCAGGGGAGCCCCGACGATCATGCCGAGCGCGAAGAAGCTGACGAGCAGTCCGGCGCGTTGGGTGGACACCTGCAGTGACTGTGCGACTTGCACGAGGATCCCGGAGAGGATGAACTCTGACGTCGCCATCGAGAACGTCGCGAACGCCATGACGTAGACCCCCTTGGGTAGGCGCCGGTCCGCCGTCACGGCCAGGATCTGGTGGTGCTCATTGCTCGACGCCATCAGCCCTCGCTCAATTGCTCGGCCAACAACTCGTGGATGATCGGCACGATGGGGGTCCGCGTGCGAAGGGCCTCGCGCATGGACGTTCGGAGCAGGACGCCCGTTTCTGGTTCGTATGGGCACTGAGAGTCGTCTCGGTGGATGAGGTGGTCGAACTGGTCCACGGGGTGCAGTGATGACGGTGGGCCACCGGAGGCAATTCCCCGCTCGGGCTCGGCTGCCTTCGCCGTGCTCCACGCCGTTGCGGAGTACGCCTCGCCTCGGAGCGCAGGCTGACGACGCCTCAGCTTGTCGAGAATGCCGCCCACCACGAGTTCGATGGGTATCGGGCCGAGCGACTTCTCGGCGACTCGGGCATGGAAGACCACTTGCATGAGAAGGTCGCCGAGTTCCTCCATGAGGTTCGCATGGTCCTGGTTGTGAACCGCCTGAGCTACCTCATGACATTCCTCGAACAGGTACGGCACGAGCGTGGCATTCGTCTGCGCGGAGTCCCACGGGCAACCACCCGAACAGAGCAGGTCCATCGCTTCGACCAGGTCTTCGAACAAGTCTCCGGAACCTGCGGGCGGCAGAGTCGTGAGCGATACGTCGACCATCCTCGCGTGAAGACCCTTCAACGCATGTGCGGCTTGGACGAACTCATCGGATGCGGTGGTGATCCACGCCCATCTGGGCAGGCTCAACCCGTGCTCGACGGCTGCCGCGTCCGTGGCATCGAGGACCGGCAGACCTGCTGAAGCCAGTTCCGTGAACATCCGGCTGAGCGGCTGGATGAGGACCGCGTCGGCCGAGCAGACAACGCTCCATTGATAGGGGGCGAACTGCCGCGACCGTGACTGGTATGCCCCTCGAATCACCGTGGCCTGCGGTGGCGGCGTGTCCTCAACAGGCCCACGGGTCGATTGATCTCTTGGACTCGGCATTGTTCCCCCGAACGACGTGCTGGTCTGGCCGAGCCTAGCAGGAAAGTAAACGTTAGTTACCCATGGGACCCTGCCCTCGGTTCGTCACGCTCGCCGATCAGCGCAGGCCGACCAGGACTTCGAGCTCGGAGTCGGTCAGCTCGGTCAGGGCGGCCTCGCCGGCATTGACCACGGCGTCGGCCAGGGCACGCTTGGAGCTGATCAGTTCGGCGATGGATTCCTCGATCGTGCCCTCGGCGATGAGCCGGTGCACCTGGACCTTGCGGGTCTGGCCGATGCGGTGGGCGCGGTCGGTGGCCTGGTCCTCGACCGCGGGATTCCACCAGCGGTCGAAGTGGATGACGTGGTCGGCCCGGGTCAGGTTCAGGCCGGTCCCGGCCGCCTTGAGCGACAGCACGAACGCGTCGGTGTCGCCGTCCTGGAAGGCGCTCACCATGTGTTCGCGGCGGGCCACAGGCGTGCCTCCGTGCAGGAAGTCGTGGCGCACCTTGCGCTCGGCCAGGCGTCGAGCCAGCAGGCGGCCCATCTGGGCGTACTGGGTGAAGACCAGGGCCGCGCCGCCCTCGTCGACGATCTCCTCGATCAGGGCGTCGAAGGCCTCGAGCTTGCCCGAGCGGCCCGACAACCGGGCGTCGGGTTCGTGCAGGAACTGGGCGGGATGGTTGCAGATCTGCTTGAGCTGGGTCAGCAGTTTGACCACCAGGCCGCGCCGGCGGATACCGGTCGAGTCGGCGATCTCGGACATGGTCCGCTGGACGACCGCCTCGTACAGGCCGACCTGCTCGCGAGTCAGCGGGACGTGGTGGTCGGTCTCGATCTTCGGCGGCAGTTCCGGTGCGATACCCGGGTCGGACTTGCGGCGTCGCAACACGAAGGGCCGGATGAGCTGGGAGAGTTCGGCCGCGCGATCGGTGTCATGGTCGCGTTCGATCTGGCGTGACCAGTCGCGCCGGAACTGCTCGCGCGTGCCCAGCAGGCCCGGCGTCGTCCAGTCGAGCAGAGCCCACAACTCACCGAGATGGTTCTCGACCGGGGTACCGGTCAGGGCCATGCGGGCATCGGAATCGATCTTGCGCAGGGCCTGGGCGGCCCCGCTGCCCGGGTTCTTGACGTGCTGCGCCTCGTCGGCGACGACGAGGTTCCAGCGGTGCTGGCGCAACTCCTCGACGCTGGAGCGCATCGTGGCGTACGTCGTGATGACGAATCCGGTCTTCGCGTCGGCCAGGGTGCGGCGCGGGCCGTGGTAACGCAGCACGGGGACACCCGGTGCGAAGCGGCTGATCTCGCGCTCCCACGTGGCCAGCACGGACGCCGGGCACACGACCAAGGTCGGTTCGGCGGAGTCCAACTGCAGGTGCAGGGAGATCAGCATGAGCGTCTTGCCCAAGCCCATGTCGTCGGCGAGGATGCCGCCGAGGCCCAGGTCGACGAGCTGACTCATCCAGCGCAGGCCGCGCAACTGGTACTCGCGCAGCGTGCCGTCGAGGGCCGCCGGCTGGGTCGCGGGCGCGATGTCGACGTCCTGCTCGGCCAGGCGGCGGCGCACGTCCTCGAGCCAGCCGACGGTGTCGACCTCGGTCTCGAGTCCGTCGATCTCCAGGCTGCCGGTGACGGCGGCGCGCAGGGCCTCGGCCGGGTCCAGGGTGCGGCCGTGGCCGGCCAAGACACGGGCGACCTGCTGCTGGTCCACCATGACCCAGCGGTCCCGCAGGTGCAGCATGCCCGACTGCGAGGCGGCCAGCGCCTCGACCTCGGCGCGGCTCAGGTGCTCGCCACCCACCGAGACGCTCCAGTCGAACCGGAACAACTGGTCGGAGGTGAAGGCGCGAGGGCGGTCGTGCTCACGCTCCAGGTTCGGTTCCGAGCCGTCGACCCGGCTGACGACGCCCGTCGCGCGGACGTCGTGGCGGAGTCCTTCGGGCCACACGATCTCGATCCGGTTCGCCAGCGCCGACACGAGAGGGCGGCCCTGGCCCAGCTGGCCGAGTTCGTCCGGGGTGATGCGCGCGCGACCGTCCCGGGCCAGGGGAGCGGCCGGTGGCCAGCTGATGGACAGTCGCTCGAGCATCGCCAGCAGTGCGGGGCGGGCGGCCGGACCGAGATGGTGGTCGTCGCGGCTCAGCACCGTGGCGGCCGAGACGGGGGCGCGGTTCATCGACTGCGGCCGGACGTGCAGTTCCAGATCCACGGCGGCATCCGAGTCGCCGGCGAGCACGACGTCGAGCCGGTAGGAGAAACTCGTGGGTCGTTCGATCGTGGGCCGGGGTTGTTCGGGTTCGCGGCGGCGTTGAGGGGTCGTGGCGACCGACGGCGCTTCGGCGACGAGTGCGGCCAGGAACCCGCGGATGGCCGCTTGGCCCTCGGCCGGAGTGGGTCCGACGGCCTTGCCGGAGTCGAGCATCTGCTGCAGTTCGGACGAGCCCGGTTCGGCCAGCGTCCCGGTGGCCATGAGGCGCAGCGCGATGATGGCCGGCGTCGCCCACGCGCGGGCGCTGGGATGGGCGTTGAGGGCCCGGATGCCACCGCTGAGCGGTCCTACGGCCTCATTGGCCGTGGCTTCGATCGGCCCGTTGGGGGCGTCGAAGACGAAGCGCGATCGGGTCGGGTCATCGGCCTCGGCAACGAATCTGACCGGGTGTCGCAAGGCGATCTGCAACTCGGTCGGCGTTGGCATCCCTCCATTGTCGCGCACGCTTTCAAATGGTTGTTCGCATGGTATAGTTGAAGCATCAACTACTAGGAGAAGCCATGAACAGCCGACCCGACAAGGTGCCCACCCATTCGCTGTCAGACCTGGCGAATCGGCTCGTTCCGAGCCCGCGGATGCCGGTGCTGTTCGTCGGTCACGGCAATCCGATGAACGCGATCAGCGAGAACGCGTTCACGCGCGAGTGGGAGCGGGTCGGAGCACAGCTGCCGGCCGCACAGGCGATCGTCGTGATCAGTGCCCACTGGTTGACGCCCGGTGGGACCCACATCACCGATGCGCCGCGCAATCCGATCATCTACGACTTCGGCGGCTTTCCCGACGAGCTCTACCGGGTGACGTACGAGTCGCACGGTGATGAGCAGGTGGCGAAGCTGTTGGCCCAGCACCTGGTCGACTACGAGGCCCGCCTGGACAGCCAGTGGGGACTCGACCACGGCACGTGGAGCGTGCTGAAGTTCCTCGCGCCCGCGCCGCAGGTTCCCGTCCTGCAGATCAGCATCGACTACTCGATGCCCCTGCCGAAGCTCTACGAATTGTTCAGCCGGCTGCGCGACCTGCGTCGCCGCGGCGTCGTGTTCATCGGCAGCGGCAACATCGTGCACGCGCTCAATCGGGTGAAGTGGGGCGGCGGGGCCGCCTGGGACTGGGCGATCGAGTTCGACACCCAGACCGCCGATGCGCTCGCCACCGGTGACGTCGACCGTCTGGTCAGCCCGTACGAGTCGTGGTCGGCGGCCCGGATCGCCGTGCCGACCGATGACCACTACCGCCCGATGATCGCGTCGCTGAGCCTGCTCGAACCCGACGAGCAGATCGGATTCTTCAACACCGAGATCGACATGGGATCGGTCGGCATGAGGTCGTTCATCACCGCGGCCTGACCGCCCCGAGCACGGCTCCGGTGAACGTGTCGAACGTCAGTTGCTCGGCGCCCGCCGGTTTCGGGCCGAGTCGCACCGCGACGACGTCCACCGACGGCACGACGGCGATGAACTGATTGCCCCAGCCCAACGCCCAGAACGCATCGGTGGGTGCGGCGGGGGAGAGGCGTCCCTCGAACGGCTCTCGGTCCTGCGCGAATCCAGCCGCTCGGCGTACTTCGACGACGCGACCTTCGGCGTTGGTCCACCAGAGCAGACCGTAGGCCGCATTGAGTTCGGACGAGGGAGCGACCAAGGCGGTGACGGCGGTCCGTGGCACGATCTGGCGTCCGGCGAACCTGCCGCCATCGCGCATGAGGACGGCGATGCGCGCCAGATCGGCGCACGAGGACACGATCCCGGCATAGGTCTTGAGGTTCCCCGCTCCGTCGCGTTCCCACGTGGTGTCCCGCAGGCCCAGCGGGGTGAACAAGCGGTTGCGGGCGAAGGCCTCGAGGTCTCCTACCGCGGAGGTCAGCACGGCGGACAACACTTGGCTGGCGAGGTTGTCGTATTGCCAGGCCTCACCGGGGCGGGACTGCTGACCGACGGCGAGGGCCGCTGCGGTCTGGTCCGCCGCGCCGATCATGGCGGTGTCGAGCGACTCGCTCCACGTGCGCCCGGACGTCATGGACATGAGATGCCGGATCGTGACGCCGGCGGACCCGGCCGGCCAGGTCGGCACGTGGTCGGCGACCGGATCGTCCAGCGAGAGCTCGTCCGCGTCGTCGGCGATCATCACCAGCAGGCCGACGACGGACTTGGTGATCGAGTAGACCCGGCGACTGGCGTGCCGGGAACCGACCGGATGCTCGTGGACGACCTCGTCTCCTCGCATCACCAGGGTGCAGGTGGAGTCGCTGGCATCGACGAGCCGGTCCAGATCGGCGAAGTCGGGCGGGGGAGCTGGCGAAGGGCTCGGTGAGCGTTCGGGTGACGTCGATACCGTCGGCAGCGAGGCGTCGGACATGGGGTTCCCTTCGGAGGTCGGGGACGTGCACGCGCCGAGCACGGCGCCGCACGCGACCAGCGTGGCCGCCGTCCGCCTCGCCACCACCCCCACTTTTGGTACGGGATCCACCCGATTTCGCGCTTGGGACGTGGAACTCGTACCAAAAGTGGGGAGGGGGCGGCGGCTCACATCTGGCCCGTGTCGAGGTATCGCTGGTGCCATGAGAGTGCTTCGTCCAACAGGTGCGGGGTGTGACGGGCCGTGGGCCGGCCGGCGAAGGCTCGCTCGAGGTAGTCGCGCAACCGCGGCCGGACGTCCGGGTGCGCGCAGTTGTCGATGATCCGTACGGCGCGGCCGCGCGGCGAGAGCCCGCGCAGATCCGCCAGGCCGTGTTCGGTCACGATCACGTGGACATCGTGTTCGGTGTGGTCGACGTGGCTGACCATGGGCACGATCGTCGAGATCGCGCCGCCCTTCGCGGTCGACGGGGTGAGGAAGAAGTTCAGGTAGGCATTGCGGGCAAAGTCTCCGCTGCCGCCGATCCCGTTCATGACGGAACTGCCCATGACGTGCGTGGAGTTCACGTTGCCGTAGATGTCGGCCTCGATCATCCCGTTCATCGCGATGACCCCCAGCCGCCGGATGACCTCGGGGTGATTCGAGATCTCCTCGCTGCGCAGCAGGATGCGGCCCTTGTAGCCGTTGATGCCGGCATGGAAACGCGCCATACCGGCCTGCGACAACCCGAACGACGCGGTTGACGCGGCGCGCAAGGTGCCGGAGTCGAGCAGGTCCAGCATGCCGTCCTGCAGCACCTCGGTGTACGCGACCAGGCTGGTGAACTCGCTGTCGTCGAGTCCGGCCAGCACTGCGTTGGCCACGTTGCCGACGCCGGACTGCAGGGGCAGCAGTTCCGGTGGCATGCGGCCCGCGCCCACCTCGCCCCTCAGGAAGTCCAGGACGTGGACGGCGATGGCCCTCGAGGTGTCGTCGGGGACGGCGAACTTCGCGCCGGTGTCGGGTTCGTCGGTCTCGACCACGGCGACGACCTTGGCCGGATCGACCTTCAGGTACGGCTCACCGATCCGCTGCATCGGCTCGGTCAACGCCAACGGCCGGCGATGTGGTGGCAGCGCCGTGCCCGGATAGATGTCGTGGAATCCCTCGAGCTCGCGAGGTTGCCAGTGATTGACCTCGAGGATCACCTTGGCCGCCTGGTCCAGCCAGGTCTTGTTGTTGCCCACCGAACTGCCCGGGACGAGCAGGCCGTCCGGCAGCACGGCCGTCACCTCGATGACGGCGACGTCGAGCGGGCCGTAGAAGCCGAACCACATCTGCTGGGCCGAATGGCTCAGGTGGGCGTCGACGTAGTCGACCTCGCCGGCGTTGATCTGTTGGCGCAGCAACGGATCGGAGTTGTAGGGCAGGCGGGTCGAGATCGCGTGCGCCTGGGCGAGTACCCCGTCGGCCTCCGGTGCGGTCGAGGCTCCGGTCCACAGTCCGATGCGAAATTCCTCGCCGTCGGCGTGGGCCGCCTCGGCGCGGGCGGCGAGCGCCGCCGGGACGGCCTTCGGGTAGCCGGCGCCGGTGAAACCGCTCATGCCGACGTTGTCGCCCGGCCTGATGAACCGGGCCGCTTCCCGGGCGGCCATGATCCGCTGGCTCAGGACAGGGCAGGTCACTCGGGTCATGGCCCGAGTCTCTCAGTCGCGGAGCTCTTCCGGCACCTCGTGCGGCTCGGACTCCTGGGCGGCGATCTCCTGGCGCACCTGGTCCATGTCGAGGGCGCGCACCTGCTTGATGATCTCGTCCAGCGCATCAGCGGGCAGGGCGCCGGGCTGTGCGTACAGCAGGACTCCGTCGCGGAACGCCATCAGCGTCGGGATCGACGTGATCTGCACGGCACCGGCCAACTCCTGCTCGCTCTCGGTGTCGATCTTGGCGAACGTGATGTCCTCGTGGCGCTCGCTGGCGGCCTCGAAGACCGGAGCGAACTGCTTGCACGGGCCACACCATTCGGCCCACCAGTCGACCAGGGTGATGCCTTCGCCCGTCACCGTGTTCTGGAAGGTCTCGGCGGTCAGGTTGATTGTGCTCATGGTGGCCTTTCGTCGGGGTCCTTGATGTCAACGTTGTCGTCCACTGTGTCATTCCGGTGGGTACGGCATGATCGGAGACATGGATCGCAGGAGCGTGATCGTCGGGGGAGCAGCCCTCGGCGCTGCCTGGTTGGCCGGGTGCGGTGCAGACGACACCTCGCCGCGGCCCAGGGGTTCGACCACTCCCACCGAACCCGCCGGGACGACCCCTCCGACGTCGGTGTCGATCGACCCCCGGTTGGAAGGCACGATCGCGACGGGCCTGAACGTGCCGTGGGCGATCGTCTTCCTCGCGGACGGCTCCGCCTTGGTCACCCAGCGCGACGATGCCTCGATCGTGCGGGTCACCGCTGACGGCGGTGTCTCCGAGGTCGGCGGCGTCGATGGCGTCGCCCCCGGCGGTGAAGGTGGCCTGCAGGGCCTGGCCGTCGCCCCGGGTGACGAGTCCGTGCTGTACGCCTACCTGACCGGGCCCGACGACAACCGGGTCGTGCGGATGGAGTTCGACGGCGAACGTCTCGGTGAGCCCGAGCCGATCCTGACCGGACTTGCCAAGGCCTTCAATCATCAGGGCGGCGCGTTGACGTTCGACCGCAGCGGGCGGCTGTTCGTCGCCGTGGGCGATGCGGCCGACTCGGCCACGGCCCAGGATCGTGACTCGCTCAACGGAAAGATCCTGCGGATCGACACCGAGGGGCGGCCGGTCGACGGGAATCCGTTCGGCAATGAGGTGTGGTCGTACGGTCATCGCAACGTCGAGGGCTTGGCGTGGGACGGCGATGGTCGGCTCTGGGCCAGTGAGTTCGGCGACAAGGGCGGCGACGAACTCAACCGCATCGTCAAGGGCGGCAACTACGGCTGGCCGATCGTCGAGGGCGACAGCGATGACGATCGTTTCGTCCGGCCACTGGTCACATGGGACTACGCGGAGGCCTCCCCGGCGGGGTTGGCGATCAGCGGGGATCGAGCGTTCGTCGCGGCGTTGCGCGGCGAGCGGCTCTGGCAGGTGCCGCTCTCTGGCGATGCTGCCGGAGGCGAGTCGAAGGCGTTTCTGACCGGCGAACTGGGCAGATTGCGATCGGTGGCGGTGGCCCCGGACGGGTCGCTGTGGGTGGGCACGTCGAACACCGATGGCCGTGGTGATCCGGACGGCCGCGACGACCGGATCGTGCGTGTAGTGATAACGGAGTAGAAAATCTCTGGTCCTTTCGGCCCATTTTCCGCTATCGTCGGTACCAGGGATGACCTCGGTTCGTTGACGTCGCGAGGAATGCAGCGCCTCTGGGTTCTTGAACCCGCGTCTGGACCAAGTCGCCCGGTCACGATTCGTATCCGTTTCGGAGATCACGAATCAGTGACGGCGGCACTGCCGCCCTGTGAGTCCGGCTCCCTCCCGGCACTGACAGCGAGAACCCCACCACCTCGCGGTGGTGGGGTTCTTGGCTTTCTGAAACTGCTCAGACTGCTGAGCTGCTCAGATCGGGCGGATGTTCGCCGCCTGCAGGCCCTTCTGGCCCTGCTCGACGTCGAACTCGACCTTCTGGTTCTCGTTCAGCG
>CAYYQO010000054.1:12210-17376 GCA_964473845.1 uncultured Aeromicrobium sp. | reverse complement strand
CCCACAACATGCAGCAGGCCGCGCGCGTCTCCGACCAGTGCGCGTTCTTCCTCGCCGCCCAGGGCACGCCCGGCGTGATCGTCGAGCACGGCGACACCGAGGCGATGTTCGCCTCGCCGCAGGATCAGCGCGCTCACGACTACGTCAACGGCCGATTCGGGTGACCGGTCGCCGGAGCGCCGGTGTTCGGGGGTTCCGGGCCGCGGCGGCACTCGCGGCGGTCGGGGGCGTGACCGGGGCGACCGTGGTCGCGGCCGGGGCGCTCACCGGGGGAGTGGGGACGCTGACCGTCCCCGACACCCGGGCCGTCGAGCTGTATCGCAGCGCCGAGGTCGTGACGGTCGATCCTGCCGCGGACCACGCGCGGGTCGACCCGGCGTGGTTCGCGGCGACGGCCCGGACGTCCGGCGTTCCCGGTGTCGCGCTGCGGGCCTACGCCGCCGCCGCGCTGACCGTCGCCGACGAGCAGCCGCAGTGCCATCTCGGCTGGACCACGCTCGCCGGCATCGGTGAGGTCGAGTCCGGCCACGGCACCCATGGCGGCACCTCCTTGGGTGCCGATGGGCGCCCGCGCACGCCGATCATCGGACCTGCGCTCGACGGTCGCGAGGGGTTCGCCACGATCGCGTCCGATCCCGAGTCCGCTGCGCGGCACGGCGACACGCGGTGGGACCACGCCGTGGGCCCGTTCCAGTTCATCGGCTCGACGTGGGCGCGTTGGCAGGCCGACGGTGACGGCGACGCGGTGGCCGATCCGCAGGACGTCGACGATGCCGCACTCGCGGCCGGGCGCTACCTGTGCGCCTCGGGCGCCGACCTGAGGACCGGGGAGGGCTGGACCCGCGCCGTCCACTCCTACAACCACTCCGACGAGTACGTCGCCGCGGTGCTCGCCGCCGCCTCCCGGTACGCCGGCTGACCGGACCGCCGGACGACGACGAGGCCCCCGACCAATCAGGTCGGGGGCCTCGGACTTCGGAGTGCAGGGACTCAGTGGACGCGCGGGACGCCCGTCTCGGAGACGCCCTGGAAGTCCTCGCCCAGGTCGACCGGGTGCTCGCCGCCACCGGCGAGGTGCTCGGCGGCATGGTCCATGTCGTGGGCCGTCGGCTTGTCGACCGAACCGTCGAAGTACCAAGCTCGGACCCGGCGACGCAGGTTCTGCTTGCGGTACTTGGGGTTGCGGACGCCGTACGCGTCGTTCTTGTGCACGGCCTCGGCCTCCAGGACCGGGAGCCGCTCGCGCGAGGCCGTGAGCGTGTACGCCTCGGAGTCCGGCAACGGCGCGTGACGCTCGGCGTAACCGCCGGAGGGGGAGCGGTCGATGACCCCGGTCTCCCAACCGTGCGTGAGCGTCTCGTTGTCCTTGCGCTGCAGCGAGATGCAGATCCGCTTGGTCACGATGAACGCGATGACCGGGAAGATGAACAACCCGAAGCGCAGCACCCACGTGATCGCATTGAGGCTCAGACCGAACTTCAGCGCGATGATGTCGTTGCCGCCACCGATCCAGCCAACCGCGTAGGCGGTCATGCCCGCCACGCCGAGCGCGGTGCGGGTCGGGTTGTTGCGCGGACGCTCGAGCAGGTGGTGCTCGCGGTTGTCACCGGTGATCCATCGCTCGATGAACGGCCACAGCGCCAGCGAGGTGAAGAGCAGGCCCAGGCCACCCATGCCGGGGATGAAGACGCTCCAGGTCCACGTGCGGTTGAACCACGTGGTCTCCAGCGGCGGCATCAGACGCACCAGACCCTCGGACACGCCCATGTACCAGTCCGGCTGCGAGCCGGCGGTGACCTCGGACGGGTTGTACGGGCCGTACGCCCAGATCGGGTTGATCTGGATGAGGGCACCCATCAGCGCGGTGAAACCGAAGACGACGAAGAAGAAGCCGCCCGCCTTGGCCATGTAGACCGGGAGCATCGGGTAGCCGACGACGTTGTCGTTCGTGCGTCCGGGGCCGGGCCACTGCGTGTGCTTGTGGTAGACGAGCAACAGCATGTGGGCGCCGATCAGCCCCAACAGCAGGGCCGGCAACAGCAGGATGTGGGCCATGTACAGGCGCGGGATGATGATGTCGCCGGGGAACTCGCCGCCGAACAGGAAGAACTCGATGTACGAGCCCACCAGCGGGATCGAGCGGATCAAACCGTTCACGAACCGCAGGCCGGTGCCGGACAGCAGGTCGTCGGGCAGCGAGTAGCCCGCAAAGCCCTCGACCAGGCCCATGCTCAGCAGGCCGACGCCGATGAGCCAGTTGATCTCACGCGGCTTGCGGAAGGCGCCCGTGAAGAACACGCGCAGCGCGTGGGCCATCATCGCGGCCACGAACAGCGCCGCGGCCCAGTGGTGGATCTGTCGGATCAGCAGGCCGCCGCGGACGTCGAACGAGATGTTCAGCGTCGAGGCGTAAGCCTGGGACATCTCGATGCCGCGCAACGGAGCGTACGACCCGTTGTACTCGACCTCGGCCATGCTCGGGACGAACCACAGCGTCAGGAAGACACCCGTCAACAGCAGGACGACGAAGCTCCACAGCGCGATCTCGCCGAGCATGAAGGACCAGTGCTCGGGGAAGACCTTGCGCAGGTTCTTCTTGCCGGCGCCGGCCAGGCCGAGTCGATCGTCGAGCCACCCGACCGGACCGGACAGCGTCTTGCCGGTGGGCGAGTCCTCGAGCTTGGTGAACGTGCTCTGACCGCTCATGCTTCACCGCCGAACTTCTTGTCGAGTTCCTTCTGGTCGCGTGCCAACTCGGGGTAGCTCGGCGTCACGATCTCGGGGAAGTCGCTGACCGCGACCAGGTAGCCCTCGTCATCGACCGCGAGCGGCAACTGCGGCAGCGGACGGTAGGCGGGACCGAAGATGACCTTGCCGTTGTCGGCCAGGTCGAACGTCGACTGGTGGCACGGGCACAGGAGGTGGTGGGTCTGCTGTTCCCACAGGCTGATCGGACAGCCGACGTGGGTGCAGATCTTCGAGAAGCACAAGATGCCGTCGATGCCCCAGTTCTCACGGCCCTTGGCGGGCGTGATGTCCTCGGGACGCATGCGCACGACGATGATGGCGGCCTTGGACTTGGCCTGCAGCAGTTCGGTGCCGTGCAGGACCGGGTGGCCCTCGTCGTCGGTCTCGTAGAAGATCGCGGGTTCGGCGTTGACCAGCTGGCCGACCTGCAGGTCGGACGGCTTGATCGGCGTGCCCGAGACGTCGTTGACGACGCGCATGCCCTTCTTCCACACCGTGTTGGTGTGGCCGTGGGGGAGCGGGCCGAGGTCGCGCAGCATCACCAGGGGCAGCACGCCCACGGCGCCGACGGCGCCCAGCAGGCTGTTGCGGATCAACGGACGGCGGCCGATGCCGCTCTCGTTGATGCCGGCGTTGATGTCGGCCATGACGGCCGAGCGGTCGTCGTCGGAGGACTGCGCGGAGTGGCGCATCTCGACGATCTCGTGATCGCCCATGAGCTTCTGGGCCCACTGGATGATGCCGATGCCCGTCAGCAACAGGGCGCCGCCGAGGGTCATGCCGAGCGCGAAGTTCTGGGCCGACCAGCCGCCGAAGGCGTTGCCCTCGGCCGGGTCGCCGTACGCGAAGACGCGCATGTCGGAGTCGATGGCGAAGTACGACACGGCGAAGCCGAGCATCAGCAATGTCGCGAAGCCGAACATCCCGGCGATCTGGCGCTCGGTGCGGCGCTCCTGGTCGACGTCGACGTCCTGCGGGCGGTACTGGTGGTCCGGCAGGCCCGGATCGGCGACCGGATCGCCGCCGGTGTGTTCCAGTTCAGTCGTCATCGCTTCTTCGACCTCGTTCCGTGCATGCCGATCCAGACCGCGAACCCGACGAGGCCGCCCATGCCGACGATCCAGACGAACAGGCCGTCGACCACGGGGCCGAGGCCGCCGCCGCCGATGCCGCCGTCGTTGCCCTGCTGCTGCACCGTCTTGATGTAGGCGATGATGTTGCGCTTGTCATCGGGGGTCAGCACCTCGTCGGAGAAGACCGGCATCTGCTGGGGGCCGGTGAGCATGGCCTCGTAGATGTGGGTGGCCTCGACGCCCTTGAGCGAGGGCGCGTAACGACCGTCGGGCAGCGCGCCGCCGGCGCCGACGGAGTTGTGGCACGCCGTGCAGTTGGTGCGGAAGAACTCGCCGCCCTCGGAAATGCCCTCCTCGTCGACGCTCTGCCAGTCGACCTGGTCGGCGGAGGGACGCGACGGACCGGGTGCCAGCGATGCGACGAACGTGGCGATCTGGTCGATCTCGTCCTGCGTGTACTCGATGTGCTTGCGGGGAGCCTGGGGCGCGGTCTGCGCCATCGGCATCCGACCCGTCTCCATCTGGAAGCCGACGGCGGCCGCGCCGACGCCGATCAGCGACGGACCGTAGTTGCCCTGGTCGCTGTCATCGCCGGTCGTGATGCCCTGGGCATTCATGCCGTGGCAGCTGGCGCAGCCCACGAGGAAGAGCTGACGGCCCGCCTCGATCTGCGAGGCAGACGACGCCTCGGCCTTGGCCGGCGCGGGCGCGACCGCGGCGTAAAGAGCGCCGGTCAGCATGAGTGCCAGCGCCAGGAGCGCCGGGAGAGCGATCCAATGGCGGCGCCGTGTCGACAGTTTCCGCACCGAAAACCTCGTTCCTGAAGATCGTTTCAGATCGTGGGCGAGCCCACCGGGGGACGTTGTCCCCACGTGCTGCGGCCCGCGCGTTCGCATCAGCGTACCTAGAGTCGGGTCCGCGCTGTTTAGTTAGGTTTGCCTATCTGGTGACGGTTCAGCGGATCACGTAGATGGCCGCGAAGAGGGCCACCCACACGACATCGACGAAGTGCCAGTAGTACGACACGACAATGGCCGAGACGGCCTGTTCGTGGGTGAACTTGCGGGCGGCATAGGTGCGCGCAATGACGAGCAGGAAGGCGATCAGGCCGCCGATGACGTGCAGGCCGTGGAAGCCGGTGGCGAGGTAGAACAGGCTGCCGTACGCGGAGCTCTGGATCGTGAGGCCCTCGTGGACGAGCTCGGCGTACTCGGTGGCCTGACCGCCGATGAAGACCGCACCCATGATGAAGCTGATGATGAACCACTTGCGCATGCCGGCCGCGTTGCCCTTCGCCGCGGCGTACACGCCCAGCTGGCAGGTGACCGAGGACAGCACCAGGATC
>CAYYQO010000054.1:0-12200 GCA_964473845.1 uncultured Aeromicrobium sp. | reverse complement strand
ACGATGGTGCCGACCGTCACGTAGGACGGACGGCCTTCGACGCCGTGGAGTCGGGACGCGGGGATCGCAGAGGTAGTCGCCACCCGCTCATTATGTACGATGCGAACGTGAGCGAGCACCAGCCCCTTCGAGTCCTGCTCTACAGCGACGACCGAGACGTCCGCGCCGCCGTCGTCGCCGCGCTGGGCACGAGGCCGCACCCCGATCTGCCGGCCGTCGAGTTCGTCGAGTGCGCCACCGAGCCCGTCGTCTGGCAACACCTCGACGCGGGCGGCATCGATCTGGCGATCCTCGACGGCGAGGCGGTCCCCGTCGGGGGCATGGGCATCGCCCGTCAGATGAAGGACGAGTTGTACCAAGGTCCGCCCAGCCTCGTGCTGACCGGCCGTCCCCAGGACGCCTGGCTGGCGACCTGGTCGCGCGCCGACGCCGTCGTTCCGCAGCCCCTCGATCCGTTCCGGCTCGCCGAGTCGGTCGTCGAGATGCTGCGCGCGGCCGTCGCCCCCGCATGACCTCGACCTGGCCCGCGGTCCTGTCCGACCTGCTGGCGGGCCGCGACCTCGACGCCGCCACCACGACGTGGGCGATGGGCGAGATCCTCTCCGGCGATGCCACGGGTGCGCAGATCGCGGGATTCGCCGTCGCCCTGCGCGCCAAGGGCGAGACCGCCCAAGAGTTGCAGGGCCTCGTCGACGCGATGTACGCGAAGGCCACGACGCTCGACCTGGCCGACCGCGTCGTCGACATCGTCGGTACGGGCGGGGACATGGCCAAGACGGTCAACATCTCGTCGATGTCCGCCGTGACGGCGGCAGGTGCGGGAGTGGGCGTCGTCAAGCACGGCAACCGGGCCGCGTCCAGCCAGTCCGGCACGGCCGACGTCTTCGAGAAGCTCGGCGTGCGGCTCGACGTTCCTGCCGAGCGCGTCCTGGACGTCTACCGCGACGCCGGCATCACGTTCTGCTTCGCGCCCGTCTTCCACGCCTCGATGCGTTTCGCCGGGCCGGCCCGCCGCGAACTCGGCGTGCCGACGTTCTTCAACTTCCTCGGCCCGCTGACCAACCCGGCGCGGCCGGCGGCCTCCGCGATCGGCTGTGCCGACCCGAGGATGGCGCCGCTCATGGCCGACGTGCTCGCGCGGCGCGGCAGCAGCGCCTTGGTGTTCCGCGGCGACGACGGTCTCGACGAGATCACCGTGACGACCACGACCCGGTTCTGGACCGTCGCCGGCGGCGAGGTCGTCGAGGAGTCCCTCGACCCGGTCGATCTCGGGATCGCCCACGCGCCGGCCGATGCCCTGCGCGGCGGTGAGCCCCAGTACAACGCCGACGTCTTCCGTCGCGTCCTCGGTGGCGAGCCCGGCCCTGTGCGCGATGCGGTACTCCTCAATGCCGGCGCTGCGATCGCCGCCCACGAGGCGGCGGACGGGCCGCTGCTCGAGCGGCTGCGCACCGGCGTGGCCCGCGCGGCCGACTCGATCGACTCCGGCTCCGCCTCGGCCACCTTGCAGCGCTGGGTCGACGCGACCACCCGCCACGCTGGCTGAGCCGCGTCGGTTTACCCGGTTCCCCGGGTAAACCGACGACTCCCGAAGGCAAGCCGACGCGAATGTCGGCGAATTTGCCGACATTCGCGTCGGGACTCCGCGAGGAGTCCCGCCCCGGGCTCGGTTTACCCGGTTCCCCGGGTAAACCGACGACACCTGTAGGCAAACCGGCGGAGGTGTCGGCGAATGTGCCGACACCCACGCCGGGATTCCGTGGG
Organism: uncultured Aeromicrobium sp.; assembly: GCA_964473845.1. Taxonomy (GTDB): domain Bacteria; phylum Actinomycetota; class Actinomycetes; order Propionibacteriales; family Nocardioidaceae; genus Aeromicrobium. Next base: position 10,436 of record CAYYQO010000054.1, on the reverse strand, counting down.
GTGTCGGGGGAGCGAGCGTGGCTAGGTTGAGTTCGTGACCATCGCCGGAGACCTGACTCTCGTCGCCACCGACCCGAAGACGGGGAAATTCCGGCTGTCCGTGACCAACCCCGATGCCGCCTACGCCGGGGCTCACCTGATCGAGCTGATCGAGTTGGGGCGACTCGCCGCGCAGGGCGAGGGTCGCAAGGTCAAGGTCGCGGTGGTCGATCGGACGCCGACCGGGCAGCCCGATCTCGATCACGCGTTGTCGCGGCTGAAGAAGGACACGCCGGTGTCGGTGGGGTCCGCGATCGGGCGCCTCGGCCACCAAGGTCGCAAGCAGGCCTACGCCGCGCTGGAGCAGGCGCACCGGGTGCGGTCACGCTCTGAGCGCGTCCTGATGTTCGACGTGACGCGGTACGACGTGCTGGACACCGATCGCCGGGCCGCGCTCGTGCGCGGAATCCGGGCTGTGCTGGTGGACGGAGCCGATCCGGACGCGACGACCGGATCGCTGATCGCACTGCTGTCGGCGACCGATCATCTCAAGCTCGTGATCGACCAGCCCGACCTCAAGGCCGCGAAGGCACGCGCGAAGGCCGTGACCGCAGGGGACTGGGCCAGCGACGCCGTGCGTCACGCCATGGCCAACGCGGAGGCCGCGATGATGGCGGCGATCATCGCCTCCACGGTCGCCGTGGGCGGTGCGTCGAGTTCGTAAAGGTCAGTCCAGGCCGATGCTGAACGCGTCGTCGAGGTCGTGACGGCTGAAGGCACGGAAGGCGATCTGGGTCTGGGTGGACAGCACCCCGGGAACCTTGTTGAGACGGTCGGCGACGACCGCCGCGATGTCGTCATGGGTGCGTACCCGGACCATCGCGATCAGATCATGGTCGCCGGTGACGGAGTAGACCTCGCTCACGCCGGGGATGTCGGCGATCGCGGCACCGGTCTCGGCGATCTGGGAGACCTCGGCCTGGACGAAGACAATGGCGGTGATCACGCACGTCAGCCTAGCCCGGCCGTCACCGGGACCGCGCGGTCTCGAGGTCGACGTCGAATCTGTCGAGGTGACGTGCCGCGGCCGGCCACGCGGAGTGCCACTCGCCACGCACCATCCGCACCCCCGGGGACTCCAGCCAGCGCAGCAGCACCTCGGTCTCCTCGATGAGCGCCGCCGGGAGCGGCCGGGGAGCAGGCTCGACCGACTCCGCGGTGGTCAGCAGTCGGTCGACCCACGGCGCCGTGGCGCCGGGGGTGACGGCGACGTCGCGCGGCAGGACGGCCGCTGCGGCGAGCCGGCCATGCCGGATGACGTGGATCTGCCACCCGTCCGCATGCGGCGCCGCGGCGACGACCTCGGTCCGGGAGGCCAACGAGTCGAGCCGTTGGGTCCGACGGACCGCCCGGATCAGGCTCGTCGCCCGGTCGCGCAGCACGGCCGCGTCCTCGAACCGCTGGGCGAGCGCCAGTGCAGCCATCCGCTCCTCGAGGTGGGAGACGACCTCGATCGGATCGGCAGTCATGGCCGTGCGGGTCCGTTCGATCTCGTAGGTGTAGTCGGCGGCCGAGACGCTGCCGTCACACGGGGAGAGGCACTGACCGAGCTCGGCCAGGACACACGCGGCGCGGCTGGGGGTCAGCGGCAGCCGCCCCGTGCACTGGCGGATGCGGAAGGTGTCGTGCAACGTCGCCTGGGCGGCCTCGGCCTGACGGCGGCTGCCGAACGGACCGATGTGCGTCGCGCCGTCGACGACCGCCCGGACGAGCGAGACCCGCGGCCACGGTTCGTCGGTGAGCCGCAGCCACGTGGACCGCTCGGGGAACTTCGAACGCCGGTTGTAGGGCGGCCGGTGACGATCGATGAGCCGCAACTCGCGGACGCGGGCCTCGGTGGCGGTGGCGCACACGACGTGGTCGACGCGGTCGGCCAGGGTGATCATCTCGCCCATTCGGGTACGGGTCTCGGCCTTCGTGAAATAGGTCCGGACCCGCGTGCGCAACGACCTCGAGGTGCCGACGTAGAGGACGTCCCCGCGCGCGTCGCGGAACAGGTAGACCCCCGGCGCGTCGGGAAGGCCGTCGGCCAGGTGGCGCTTGCGTCGTTGTTCGGGAGTCACCTTGGACGTGAAGGTCGCGACGTCCTCGACGGTCGCCACGTTCCACGTGCCGAGCCGCTCGAACAGGACGTGCAGGACGTCGACCGTGGCGCGCGCGTCGGTGAGCGCGCGGTGGTCCGGGGTGACGGGGGAGAAGCGGGCCGCCAAGGTGGCGAGCTTGACGTTCGGGACCTCGTCGCGCAGCAGCACCCGTCGGGCCAGGACCGCCGTGTCGATGACGTCGAACCCGGGCCACTCGATCTCGAGTTCGCGGGCCGCGTGCTTGAGGAAGCCGACGTCGAACGGGGCGTTGTGCGCGACGAGCACGCTGCCGTGCGCGAACTCCAGGAAGCTCGGCAGCACCTCGGCGACGCGCGGTGCCTCGACGACCATCTGGTCGGTGATGCCGGTCAGCACCGTGATGAATGCCGGGATCGACTGGTCGGGATTGACAAGTGACTGGAACTCGCCGACGACCTCACCCGCACGGACCTTCACGGCGCCGAACTCGGTGATGCGCGAACCCTTCGCCGGCGATCCACCCGTCGTCTCCAGGTCGACCACACAGAACGTGGTCTCGTGCAGCGGCCGCCCGCCCCAGTCGAAGCCGGGGTCGTCGAAGGCGGGTTGGAAGGAGGCCATGGCAGGACGGTAGGTCGCAGGTCAGACCGTTTCGGTTCCGACGCGCCCGGTGCGACCCGCCGATCCCGCCACGACGAAAACTGTCCGAGCTCGTCCGTAGGTTCGGCTCCATGAATGAGATGGATTCCCCGGCGCCGGTCGTCGTCGACTGCGACAGTTGCCTGGTCCGCTGCCCGGCCGTGTGCGCCGACTGCGTCGTATCGGTCCTGATGGGTCCGCCCGACGATCGACTGGCCTTCGACGCCGACGAACGGGCCGCACTCGACGCCCTCGCCGAGACCGGACTGGTGCCGCCGTTGCGGCTCGTCGTGAGCCTGCCGGACCCCATGACACGCGCCGACGCAGGTTGATCGTGACCTCGGCGCGAACTACAGTGGGGCCTTGTGTCGCCGACGGTGACACCGCCGAATCGTTGCGATCACGCCACTGACGTCGAGATCATCGCGAGCCGGGGACCCAAGGTACGTGGGGTGAATCGACCGGCTTGCCGGTCGTAGGGCAACCGAGGCCCGAACCCGTCAGCTCACCTGGTAGGCGTCGAGGTACAGCAGGAGTTCTTTGTGCGCTTTCGCACCCCCGCGATCGTCGCGGCCGCATCGGCCGTCGCGATCGGATCATTCGTACTCGTCTCACCCGCACAGGCCGACCCCGAGGTCACCCAGGCCGACGTGGACAAGGCATTCGACAAGGCCGAGGCCGCCAATGAGCGGCTCAACGAGCTGAACTCGGACGCCGACGACCTCGATCAGCGCATCGACGAGGTGTCGGGCGAGATCACCAAGATCCGCAAGATCTACACCGTGCAGCGCAACGAGCTCGGTGCCGACATCGTCCAGCAGCAGATGGAGCAGCCGCTCGGTCCCACGGTCAGCCTGCTGGGCAGCCAGGACCCCGAGCAGTTCCTCGACGGGCTCAGCGCGATCGACGCGCTCAACACGACGCGCGCCGACGCGCTCGAATCGTTCACCAAGACCCGGGTCGAACTGGAGAAGCGCGAGAAGCAGCTCTCCGAGCAGCAGGACGCACTGGACGCGAAGCTCGCCAAGGCCAAGAAGACCAAGGCCGAGCTGACCGCGTCGTACGCCAAGGCCAAGTCCGACTTCGCGCTGCTGTCGCTGGCCGAGCAGAATGCCATGTCCGACAGCGACGTGTCGGCCGTCGAGAACGCCGGTTCGGGCGCGGCGAAGAAGGCCATCGCCTTCGCGATGAACCAGTTGGGCGACCCGTACGTCTACGGCGGTACCGGCCCCAACGGCTGGGACTGCTCCGGCCTGGTGATGAAGGCCTACGCCGCCGCGGGCGTCTCGCTGCCGCGCGTCGTCGGCCCGCAGATCGCCGCCGGTCGCCGGGTGTCCGCCTCGGAGTTGAAGCCGGGCGACCTGGTCGCCTACGCGAGCATGGCCCACATCGGCATCTACCTCGGCGGCGGCAAGGTCATCCACGCCCCGCGGCCGGGCAAGAGCGTCGAGATCACGAGCCTGTCCGCCGGGTTCGGCGTCTACGCACGCGTCAGCTGAGTCACGACCCAGCACCAGTACGAAGGCCGCCCCTCGGGGCGGCCTTCGTCGTATTGGTGGGTGCTCAGCGTACGTAGAGCCCTTCGATCGTGTCGTGCAGGTCGCGCAGCACCATGTGCCGCTTCACCTTGAACGAGGGCGTCAGGTAGCCGTTGTCCTCGGTCCAGTCCTCCTCGAGGATCACGAACTTGCGGATCGCCTCGGCGCGCGACACCTGAGAGTTCGCGTCGTCGACGGCCTTCTGGACCTCATCCAGCAGTTCCGGGTCGTCGAGGTCGCCCTCCCAGGCTTCGGGATCGATCGTCACGAGCGCGGCCACGAAGGGTTTGCCCTCGCCGACGACCAGGCACTGGCTGACCAGCGGATGGGCGCGCACCCGGTCCTCAAGGATCGCCGGCGAGACGTTCTTGCCTCCCGCGGTGACGATCAGTTCCTTCTTCCGACCGGTGATCTTGACGAATCCGTCTTCGGTGAGCTCGCCGATGTCGCCGGTCGAGAACCAGCCGTCGTCGCTCAGCACGTCGCGGGTCGCGGCTTCGGCGTTCCAGTAGCCGACGAAGATCTGAGGTCCGCGGAACTGCAGTTCGCCGTCGTCGGCGATGCGAACCTCGACGCCCGGGAACGGCGGACCGACGGTCCCGATCCGCTGCGCGCCCGGATGGTTCGCGGTCAGCGCCGCGGTCGTCTCGGTCAGGCCGTAACCCTCGAAGACGTTCAGGCCGATGCCGCGGTAGAAGTGACCCAGCCGGTCGCCGAGCGGCGCACCGCCCGAGATCGCGTACTCGGCCCGCCCGCCCAGGGCATTGCGCAGCTTGCCGTAGACCAGCTTGGAGTACAGGAGGTGCTGCGCCTTGAGGGCCAGCGACGCCCGGCCGGTCTCGGTGGCGCGGCTGTACGCGATCGCGGTGCGCACGGCGGCGTCGAAGATCTTTCCCTTGCCGTCGGCGTACGCCTTGGTGCTGGCGGAGTTGAAGACCTTCTCGAAGACGCGTGGCACGGCCAGGACGAACGTCGGCTTGAACTGGCCCAGGTGATCGACCAGGTGCGCGATGTCGGCCGTGTGACCCAGCACGGCGCCGTACCGGATCGCACCGACCTGGATGATCCGGGCGAACACGTGGGCCAACGGCAGGAACAGCAGGGTGGATGCGCCCTCGGCGAACAGGACCTCGAGTCGCTCGTTCGCGCCGGAGAGTTCGGCGCGGAAGTTAGCATGCGTCAATTCGCAGCCCTTGGGCCGCCCGGTCGTCCCCGAGGTGTAGATCAACGTCGCGATGTCCGCCGGCAGAACCGCGGCGCGGCGCGCCTCGAGCTCGGTGTCGTCGACGGTTGCGCCTTCGGCAGCCAGCGACGTCAGGACGTCGTCGAGCGGGCGGACCGAGGTCAGCTCGGGCGCTTCGACCTTGGCCTCCTCGATGCGAGTGCGGTGTTCGGCATTCTCGAAGAACACGTGGGTCGCGCCAGAGTCGGCGAGGATCCAGGCGATCTGGGGCGCGGAGGAGGTCTCGTAGATCGGGACCGTGACGGCGCCGATCCACCAGTTCGCGTAGTCCAGGACCGTCCACTCGTAGCGCGTCTTGGCCAGGATCGCCACGCGGTCGCCGTGCTGGACGCCGGAGGCGACCAGGCCCTTTGCGGCGGCCGTGACCTCGGCGTGGAACTGGCCCAAGGTGACGTCGTGCCACGTGTCGCCGTCGTTCCGGCTCAGGGCGGTCTTGTCGCGGTCGGCCTCGAGCCGGTCCAAGATGTCGAGGCTGAGTGTGCCCCAGCGGTCGACGTTGACGGTGTTCGGATTCTCCGTGCTCACAGACAGCACCGTACTCTCCCGTCCACCGCCCGGCCCGCGCCGATAGGCTGGGCGCGTGGCGAGGAGGTGGGCATGGCACGGACGGTCAGCGACATCGTGATCGAGGCTCCGGCGGTTGACGTGATGGCCGTCATCGCCGGATTCGCCGACTATCCGGACTGGGCCACGGGGATGCGCGAGGTCGACGTCCTCGACACTGCGGCCGACGGCCAGCCCCTCGACGTCCGCTTCGTGGTGGACTCGGCTCCGATCCGCGACACCTTCACCCTGCGGTACGACTGGCGCGACGAGCGCCTCGTCACGTGGAGCCTCGTGCCCGACGACGGCTCGATGCTGTCGGCGATGGACGGTTCGTACACCTTGGACGTCGTCGCGGGGGGCCGCACCCGGGTCACCTACCAACTCTCGGTCGACCTCAAACTTCCTCTGCTGGGCATGCTCAAACGCAAGGCGGAGAAGGTCATCGTCGACACCGCTCTGAAAGGGCTGAAGCGACGGGTCGAGAGCCGGGCACGTGCCTGAGCGGCTCGCCGTCGGGATCGATGTCGGCGGCACCAAGATCGCCGGGGGCGTCGTCGACGAGGACGGCCGGGTCCTGGCCCGGGCCAAACGGGCCACTCCCTCGACCGAACCCCTGCGGGTCCTGGACGCGATCGCCGAGATCGTCGAGGAGTTCCGCGACGCGTACCCGGTCAGGGCGGTCGGCGTGGGCGCGGCGGGCTACGTCGACGTCACGGGCTCCAGCGTCGTGTTCTCGCCCCACCTGGCGTGGCGCAACGAACCCCTGCGCGATGCCATCGTGCGGCGCACCCGGCTGCCCGCCCTGGTGGACAACGACGCGAACGCGGCCGGCTGGGCCGAATGGCGATTCGGCGCGGCCCAGAACCAGCCCGACGTCGTCCTGGTGAATCTCGGGACGGGCATCGGTGGCGCCATGGTGCTCGACGGCCGTCTCTACCGCGGGCACTCGGGCATGGCCGGCGAGTTCGGTCACCAGCGGGTCGTCGACGACGGGTTGCCCTGCGAGTGCGGCAATCACGGGTGCTGGGAGCAGTACGCCAGCGGTCGCGTGCTCGAGCGCCGGGCGCGTGATGCGGTCACCACGGATTCCGACATCGGCCGAGCGCTCGTCGACCTGGTGGGCTCACCCGAACTGGTCGAGGGTGCGACCGTCGGCGAGTTGGCCTCCCGAGGACAGGCCGAGGCGGTCGAGTGGGTGGGCGAGGTCGGCCGCTGGCTCGGCATCGGGCTGGCCAACCTGGCTGCCGCGCTCGATCCGGGAATCTTCGTGATCGGGGGCGGGGTCAGCGAGAACGGGGAACTGCTGTTGCGACCGGCTCGCGCGGCCTTCGCCGATCACCTCACCGGGCGCGGATACCGCTCCGAGGCTCGTGTCGTCGCCGCGCACCTGGGCAACGATGCCGGGCTGGTCGGTGCGGCCGACCTGGCCAGACTCAGAGCGCGGCGCCGTCGTCCGGCCACTCCGGGTTACTCGGTCCGCGGTCCGGCAATCGCGCGATCAGATAGACGACGGCGGCGACGGCGGCCGCGATGACGGTCATGATGAGCGGCATCGGGAGTCTGACCGAGGCGATCGTCGACAGCAGCAGGATGGCCGGTCCGCCGATGATGACGAACCAGGCAGTCTTCGTCCGGCTGTCGGCGCGCAGGTCGGCCGGCCCGACCGCGCGATAGAACTCGTCGTCCGGCGGTTCCTCGAGCTCGTGCTGTTGTTCGGCCAGTTCGGCCTGTTCGCGCGCGGCGGCGGCTCGCGCCGCCGCCCCGTCGAAGTCGTCCAGACCGGTCAGGTCCAGATCGAGGCCTTCGACGATGCGATCGAAGTCGTCCGCGGACGACGCGGAGTCGTCGGTCACGTCAACCTCCCGGCTGCAGATGGGTCATGGGGTCGGAGCGTGGTCCGCGATGAACTGCGCCGACCTCTCCATGATGACGTCCGCATCATGATCGAGCGTCGCGACGTGGAAGCTGTTCGTCAGTTCGACCAGTTCACGTTCCGGTGAAGACACGCCGTTCATCACCAGGGCCGAGGTCGTGGCGTCGACGACGTGGTCCTCGCGCGAGCGGAACATCAGCAACGGCGCTGTGACCCGCGGAAGGTTCGCGCGCACGTCGCGCCACAACTGCAGTTGCGAGGCCAGCGCCTTCAACGGCGTGCGGTCGTAGCCGATCTCGTCCTGACCCGGCTTCTTGATGTCGTTGCCGATGCCCGGCATCGACGGCATCACCTTGCTCAGCAGGGGCACCAACTTCAGGTCGAGTCGCTTGAGCGCGATCGCCGGGTTGACCAGGACGAGAGCGCCGACGTCGTCGGGCCGCTGTTCGGCCAGTCGCAGCGCCAGCGCACCGCCCATCGACAGACCGCACACGGCGACCCAGTCGCAGCGCGAGCGCAGATCGGTCAGGGCGGTGTCGAGTTCGCCGTACCAGTCGCGCCACGTCGTGGTGTTCATCTCCTGCCACGTGGTTCCGTGCCCCGGCAGCCGAGGGACGGAGACGGTGTGGTTCGCGGTGGCCAGGTACCGACCCCACGGCGTCATCGACGCGGGGGAACCGGTGAAACCGTGGCTGAGCAGGATGCCGATGCGGCCACCGTCGGCGTGGAACGGTTCGGCGCCGACTTTGACTGGGGAACTGGAGGACATGACGACATCGTGCCGCATCGTGACGTGTTGGGCAGCGCGGCGCGGTAATGTCTCGTCCGTGTTCTATTGGTTCCTCAAGTTCCTCGCGCTGGGTCCGCTGCTCAAGCTGATCTTCAGGCCGTGGGCGGAGGGGACCGAGAACGTCCCGCGCGAGGGTGCCGTCATCCTCGCCAGCAACCATCTGTCCTACAGCGACTGGCTGTTCATGCCGCTGGTCATCCCGCGGCGCGTCACGTTCGTGGCCAAGGCCGAGTACTTCGAGGGCACGGGCATCAAGGGCTGGTTCCAGCGCACCTTCTTCTCCGGCGCCGGCCAGGTGCCGATCGACCGCAGCAGCGGCTCGGCCGCGGCGGGCGCGATCCGCACCCAGTTGCGGTTGCTGGCTGACGGCGAGGTGTGCGGCATCTATCCCGAGGGCACGCGGTCGCACGACGGCAAGTTGTACCGCGGCCGGACGGGCGTGGCCCGGCTGGCCCTCGAGGCCAAGGTGCCGGTCATTCCGGTGGCCGTCCTCAACACCGACGTGGTGGCGCCCCCGGGCAAGATCTTCGGCTCGTACGCGCGGCCGGGGGTCCGGTTCGGCAAGCCGCTGGATTTCAGCCGGTACGAGGGCATGCAGGACGACCGCTACATCCTGCGGGCGATCACCGACGAGATCCTCTACGAGATCATGAACCTGTCGGGCCAGGAGTACGTCGACCTGTACGCCCCGGACGCCAAGAAGCGCGACAAGGAACTCGAGAAGCAGGCCGCCAAGGAGCGTGCCAAGGCCGAGGCCGACGAGATCTGGGACGAGATCGCCGAATGAGCGCCGGTTCCGGACGCTGGTCCGAGCTGCTGTGGGGCTCGCGTACCATTGTCTGGTGAGCATCCCCAGCCTTGAAGAACTCCGTGCGATCGGTGCTGCCCAGCAGCCGACGTACCCCGATCTCGACGCGCGCGACCGCGCCGTCGAGTCGCTGAGGAAGATGCCGCCGCTGGTTTTTGCCGGCGAGTGCGATGCGTTGCGCGACAAGATGGCCGCCGTCTCGCGCGGCGAGGCCTTCCTGCTGCAGGGCGGTGACTGCGCCGAGACGTTCGAGGGCGTCACGGCAGACAACGTCCGCAACAAGCTGCGCGTGCTGCTGTCGATGGCCGTCGTGCTGACGTACGCCGCCAGCGTTCCGGTCGTCAAGGTCGGCCGCCTGGCCGGCCAGTACGCCAAGCCGCGCTCCAGCGACTCCGAGACGCGCGACGGCGTCACCCTGCCGGCCTACCGCGGCGACGCGGTCAACGGGTTCGACTTCACCGAAGAGTCCCGCATCCCCGATCCGCAGCGACTGCTGGACGTCTACCACGCGTCCAGCGCCACGCTGAACCTCGCGCGGGCCTTCACGACCGGTGGTTACGCCGACCTGCGCCAGATGCACGCCTGGAACACCGACTTCGTGCGCAACAGCCCCGTGGGAGAGCGGTACGAACGGATCGGCGACGAGATCGACCGTGCCCTGGCGTTCATGGACGCGATCGGTGCCGATCCCGACGAACTGCACGCCGTCGACTTCTATTCCTCGCACGAGGCGCTCGTGCTCGAGTACGAGCACGCGCTCACGCGCATCGACTCGCGTACCGACCTGCCGTACGACGTCTCGGGCCACTTCGTGTGGATCGGCGAGCGCACCCGGCAGCTCGACGGCGCCCACGTCGAACTGCTGAGCCGGATCGCCAACCCGATCGGCGTCAAGCT
>CAYYQO010000053.1:0-17433 GCA_964473845.1 uncultured Aeromicrobium sp. | reverse complement strand
GCGTCGACGTGGGACCTGCGGCCCCCAGTCGCGGTGCTCGATCGGCTCCGCACCCGGTACAGCGTGGACGAGGACGGCGGCGTGCCCGTGCACCGCTTCTACAACGGCGCGAGCGGGTCGGAGTCGTGGGGTCTTCTCGGGACTGTGTCCGACCCGGCCGAGGTCATCCGCGACAACGACTACAGCCTGTCGAAGCGCGGCATGGCGATCACGGCCGGGAGCTACTGGTTGGCTCCCACGCCGGCGTATGACTTCCGGTACGTCGAGGTCTGGTACACCGAGCACACGGGTCTCGGTATGGCTGGCGGCGTGAATCTGGTTGACACGGACGGTCCGGTCACGCTGCTGACGATCGACACGACCGCCGGGGACACCGGACCCAAGCGGGCGATCTACGATTATGGCTCGCTCGGGAGCCGCGAGGTCGGGCTCAACCCTCAGATGGGCCTCGCCTATGTCGACTCGATCGCGTTCCACCAGACTCACCCAGACACTGGGGCGGGGTTCGCGGTCATCGACAGCACGACGGCCGGGATCAGCTCCAATGCGATGGGCTCAGGGTCGACGCCCTGGATGGGCTGGCCGCAGGCCGGTGCCGACCTGGTGATCGACGACCTGTGGCACAACGACGCTCTCGGCGCCGTCGACGTCCCGGCCGTCGCCGCTGGACGGTTCGCCGATCGAGTCGGCCGATACCGGTCGATCCGGGAAGACATCACCATCGTGCTGCTGATGATGTGGGACGTTCCCGGGATCGGCGCGAACGACGACCTCGGACTCGGCTACTCCTTCAACGCCTACCGGGCGGCTATGAGCACGGCCGCGACCACCGCAGGCGTGGCCGTGCTCAACCTGGCCGACCTCGAGCCGACACCGAACGCGGGGTGGTTCGGGATCGACGGGATCCATCACAACGACACCGGCTACGCCGAAGTTGCCGACCGGATCGACACCTTCCTGCATGGACTGGTCACCTGAGCCCCGAAGTCTGACACGGGCGCCGTCCCACCACGAAACCGACGACGGACCGAAAGTGTGCCCATGAGCAACACCGCGACGATCACCGGCGTCGAGCTCGTCCGTGTGGGCGACTGGAACGCCGCCGCCGGTGACGGGAACATCACGACCGACGACCTCGCCGCCTGCGTGGCCGCCTATGACGATCAGCTCGTCGACCGGCCCGTGCTGAAGCTCGGCCACCAGGACAACAACAGGTTGAACGAGGACGCGTCGACGAACGGCGGGTTCGGGGACGGTGAGCCGGCGTACGGGTGGGTGGAGAATCTGCGTCTGTCCGAGGATGGGCAGGCGCTCGTCGGTGACTATGTCGGCATGCCGGCGAAGCTCGCCGAGGTCGCCCCGACCGCGTGGCGGCGCCGCAGTGTGGAGCTGCTGCGGAATGTGAAGACCGCGGCCGGCAAGTCCTACAGGGCGGCGCTCGCTGGTGTGGCGTTGTTGGGGATCATGCGGCCCGCAGCGAAGGGCCTGCAGGACGTCCTCGACCTGTACGCCGACGCGGAGTCCGCCGACAGTTTGACCGTGCTCGAGCTGGTCGACGGGATGACCGCGACGCAGGTCGCGACGTTCGGGGAGTTCCTGGACGGTCTGGCGTCGGTGCACGACACGGGCGCCGTCCCACATGAAACCGACGACGGCGCTGACGCTGACGGTGTCGACCACGACAAGACGACCAAGGAGGCCCCGATGGGCAAGGGCAAGGGACTGACCCGCGAGAAGGTTCTGGCTGCGCTGGACGCCGAGGGCGACCGGGCGATCGAGGACCGCCTGAACGAGCTGCTCGACGACGGCAATGACGACGGCACCGACACGGACACGGACGATCTCGACGACGCCACCACCGACGAGGAGGACGGCAAGACCAGCCTGGCCGACGGTGACCTCACCGAGACGGTCACCCTGTCGAAGGGTCAGTTCGTTGCCCTCCGTGACGGCGCCAACGCTGGCACGGAAGCCGCGAAGATCCTCGCCGAGCAGGACCGCGCGAAGGTCATCAAGACGGCGCTCTCCGAGGGCCGCATCGCCCCGGCCGACAAGGCCAAGTGGGAGACCATGCTGGCGAAGGACACCGAGGGCACCAAGGCGCTCCTCGCGGACCTCACGCCCGTGTTCCCCACGGTCGAGGTCGGCGACGACGCCACCCACGAGACCACCGATCTGTCCGAGGCCGCCAAGGCGGCCGAGGACGAGTTCCTGGACAACATCGCCCCGGCCCGGGCCTGACGAGGAGAAACGACATGGCTACGAACATCGCCCAGCCCCTGCAGCTGGGCAGCGACATCACCTGCAAGGCAACCTCTGCCGTCACCGGCCGCCGGTTCGTCGCGATCAGCACGAACGGCAGCAAGGGCGTCCCGAACGTCGCCCACGCGACCGCCGGCGTACAGCCGTTCGGAGTGTCGGCCTACGACGCCGCCAACGGCGAGGCGCTCCCGGTGATCCGCAAGACGATCGTGCAGGTCACCGCCGGCGCGGCGCTGTCCGCCGGTAACGAGGTCCAGGTCGGCACCGCTGGTGTCGCCATCGTCAAGGACGCAGGCGTCGCCGTCGGCCGGGTCGTGTTCGACGCCGCCAACGGCGCGCCCGCGTTCATCGATCTGTACTGATTCACCCACCCGAGAAAGAGAAGCGATCATGCCCGGTACCGGCACCATCTATCCCCCGGCTTCGCCGAGCGTCACTGGTGACAAGATCACCGTCTCGCGGTGGCTGAAGTCCCCTACGCTGCAGTTCAAGACGTTCGAGCGTCTCACTGGGCAGCAGTTCATTGCCGACTTCCTGTTCCGCCAGGGGCAGGCCAACGGCGGCGCGGTGATCTTCGACAAGCTGCTCGAGGCGAACCTCTACCCGAACGGTGAGCCGGGCGAGGTCGCTCCGGGTACGTCGTTCCCGCTGGTGAACATCGACGACCCGGACCCGCAGGTCAAGCTCGCTGTCGAGCGCGGCTACGCCTTCTTGACGACGTACGTGGCCGAGCGTCGCAACACGATGTCCGTGATCCAGAAGGGTGCCCGTCGCCTCGGCAACGGCATGGTCCGCGACCACAACATCGTGGCCTTGGCGACGTTCTTCGCCGACGCGGACATCCCGGCCGGTCCGGCCGAGACCGACTGGGACAACGCGGACGGCAAGGGCATGCTCGCCGACATCCGGTCGGCGGTCTCCGAGATCAAGAACGGCGATCTCGGATACAGCGTCGACACGGCGATCATCCACCCCGATGTGGAGCTGCTGTTGCTCAACGACGAGTGGATCACCGAGCATCTCCCGCGCGAGAACGTCGGCGTCAACCCGCTGCTGTCGAACGAGCTCGCTGGCCTGGCCGGCATCAAGCACTGGCTCGTGTCGCATCGCGTCCCGGCCGACAAGGTCGGTATCACGTCCAAGGGTGCCGTCGGGTCGATCAATATCGAGGAGGGCCTGTGGTCCAAGACGATCGACGATCCGGTCAACCGTCGACACATCACGCAGGCGGGCCGCTCGGACGTGCCGGTCATCGATGAGCCGATGGCTGCGTTCATCCTCGACATCGACAACTGATCGGGAGGACTGATGACGAAGCGCAAGCCCCCCGCCGGCCGGCCGGCCACGGTTGAGGAGAAGGCCGAGCCGGCGAGTGAGGTCCTGGCGGTTGCTGGCACGGCCGTGCAGGCTCTCAACCATCCGGACCCGGACCCGGGACCCGACGGCGCTGATGACGGTGACGGTGCTGGGCCCGACCCGCAGGTCGACGAGACGGCACGAGCCGACGCTCTCGCCAAGCTCGCCGGCGCGCCCGACCCGGACCCGGACCCCGAACCCGAACCGGAACCCGCACCAGTCGAGCACACCGGCCGGTTCCTCGACCTGTCCGACAGCGACGACGGCGCCCTGTACATCGTGACCAGGTCGAAGGTGGCCTACCGCGTCCACGGGAACTACCGCGTCGCACGGCTGGGCGACCAGATCCGGCTGTCCGACGTGCAGGCCGAGCGTGGCCTGCGGATCGGGGCGATCGCCCGGTACGACATCTGAGCTACCCCCATGAGAGGGCTGGACGGGCGCCACTCCCTGGGCCCGTCCAGCCCTCACCCTTTCCTGACAGGAGGCACGGATGATGCCGGATGAATCCTTCGCCGAGCCGCCGGCCCCCGTCGAACCTTTCGGGACCCGGCTCGGGCAGGTTGAGGCGCTGATCCCGAACGTCGACTGGATCGCCGGCGACAAGATCGGGCAGACCGGCGTGACCGCCGACCAGGCCCTCGACTGGATCGGTGACCTCTCCGCACGGGTCGAGATCGTCCTGGCGCGCTGGACCGAGCTCGCGTCCGAGGGCCGCAAGACCGCGATGGCGCGGCTGGCCGCTGACGCTGTCGCCCACGGTGCAGCGTCCTACGCGTCCGCCGCCTCGAGCCCCGAGCAGGTCGGCAAGGCCGAACTCGCCTACCACCAGGTGCTCTGGAACCGCCACGTGTTCCTCCTCGAGCAGGCCGCGCTGCAGTTGACGGACTGGCTCAACGAGCAGGACGACAAGGCCGGCGGACGGGGCGCGGTGGGCACGTTCCCGGCTCCGTCGGTGTGTGACGGGATCGGGTTCTGACATGCGGATCGCGTTCGAGTTCTACGGCGACAAGCAGGTCAACCGCAAGCTCGCGCGGGTACAAGAGGACATCCAGGATTTCACGCCGGCGTGGGAGGCCATGGCGGACGACTTCCAGGCCGCGGCGCAGGCGCAGTTCGCGTCGACCGGCGCGACCGGATCGGGCGGCTGGGCTCCCTTGTCGCCGGTGTATGCGGCGTGGAAGGCCCGCCGGTTCCCCGGCCAGCCGATCCTGGTCCGCAGCGGGCGGCTGCGGGACACGCTCACGAAGCGTCCGTTCGGTGTCGAGCGGATCGACCCGCAGCAGATGGCGATCGGATCCGACGTCTCCTATGGCCTGTTCCACCAGAAGGGCACCAGCAAGATGCCGCGCCGTCGCCCGGTTGAGCTCACCGAGGCGAACCGGCGGCTCATGGTGAAGCGCGCCCAGCAGCACGCGTTCGGGAGCCTGAAGTGAGAGGCATCGAGGACGCCGCGGTCGCGGTCGCCGGGAGGGTCACCGAGCGGATGCCAGCCAAACTCGTCGAGCTCCGCGACCGGTACGAGGACCCGCAGCTGCCGGACCTGGTCACCGTGGCCACGTTCGACCAGTCGACCCTGTCGATGGACAAGTGGCCCGCCGTGCTGATCGTTCCTGGCCGGACGGTGTCCATGCGTCGCACGGACACCGACGGTGTCGACGAGGAGTGGGAGGTCCGCTACCGGTTGCGCGCGTTCGCATACGTGCGCGGGCAGCACGAAGACCGCACCGCTCAGGTCCGGTACCGGCACGCGCTCGCGCTGCGGGAAGTGCTGATGACGTCCCGCCGGTTCGACGGCATGACCGTCCTGGCCGACACCATCAGCGAGTCGTACTCCGACGTCGAGACCTCGGCCGAGGGCCACAGCACCATCGCGGCGGCGTACCTCGAGTTTGACCTGACCTCGGCCGAGACCCTGCGTCGCGGTGCGAGCGTCGGCACCGTCGGCTCCGCGACCGTCGACACCCACGTCGTCCCACACCACCAGCCGCTCTGAACCGAAGGTGATCCCATGACCGTGCGTATCTGCAATCCCGGAACCGGCATCTATGTGTGCCCGGCTGGTGGTGTCGCCGGCCCTGGCGAGGTCCTCGACGTGCCCCTCACGGGTGCGGTTGAGGCTGACCTCGCTCGCGGCCGTGTCGTGCTCGTGACCAAGCCGGAACCGCAGGACGCCACCCGTGTCGACGTTGTGGTGGTCGACGAGGTGCCCTCGACGCCGTCACGTCAGGGACGGTCCCGCAAGCCCAACCGTCAGCAGGAAGGCGACTGACCCATGCCCGGAGTGAACGTCATCACCGAGACCCTGGCCGGCCCGGCCTCGTCCTCGGCCATCTCCCACGCCACATATTTCGTTGCGGGGCTGACCGGGCGCGGCCCGGTCGGTGAACCGATCCGTGTCCGGTCGGTGGCCGAGCTGGTCGCCGCGTGCGGCCCCAGGGTCGCCTACGGCGCCCTACACAACGACCTCGCCGCGTACTTCGCCGAGGGCGGCTCCCTCGCGTACGTGACCCGTGTCGTAGGGCCCGCCGCGACCGCGGGCGCTCTCACCCTCGTCGACCGGGCCGAGACGCCCGTCCCGACGCTGAAGGTCGAAGCCGCGTCCCCCGGCGCTTGGTCGACCGGCCTGTCCGTCGCTGTCGTCGCGGGCACGCTCCCGGACACGTACCGGCTGGTCGTCACCCATGCGGGTGTCGTGGTCGGACGTTTCGACAACCTGGCCACCCCGGCAGATGCGGTCCTCGCGGCCGCGAAGTCGCCGTGGATCACGATCAGCAACCTCGCCTCCGCGAGCGTCGCACCGCTGAACCTGCCCGCGCTGGTGGCCGCGTCGCCGCTTTCGGCCGGTGCAGACGACCGGCAGAACATCAGCACGACCCATGTCGCTGAGGCCCTCGAGGTGTTCGTGTCGCACCTGGGCGACGGTGTCGTCGCGGCTCCCGGCATGCCCGGCGAGACGTACGGTGCGACGCTCATCGCGCACGCCAAGGCCAACCGGCGGCTGGCGTTGCTCGCCGGCCCGACGGACGAGACGTCCGCCGAGGCGGCCGACGCGGCCGAGGACCTCATCGGAGCCGACGGTGAGTACGCAGGCTACTTCTGGCCCGCGATCGTGATCCCCGACGGGTCCACCACCCGCGTCATCAGCCCCGAGGGGTATGTCGCCGGCGTCCGTGCCCGCACGCTGCGCACCGACGGCGCGTGGCGTGTCCCGGCCGGTGAGGCCGCGATCGCGCGCTGGGTGCTCGACACTGCGCAGCCTGTGTCGAAGGCGATCGGTGACGCGCTGGACGAGGCGCAGGTGTCGGTGATCCGGCCGAACATCGCGGGCACGACCCGCCTGTACGGGTGGCGGTCCCTGTCGAACAATTTGCAGGCGTATCCGCTGCTGAACGCGCGCGACGTCCTGAACTGGATCACCCTCGCGTGTGAGGAAGCGCTCGAGCCGTTCGTGTTCCGCACGATCGACGGCGATGGGCTGTTGCTCGGTCAGGTCGAGTCGACACTCGTCGGCATCCTCGATCCGATCCGCGCCGCCGGCGGCCTGTACCCGCGCAAGGTCAACGGGGAGCAGGTCGACCCCGGTTACAGCGTGGACGTGGGCCCGTCGGTCAACACCGAGGTCACGCTCGCGGACAACCAGCTCCATGCCGTGGTCAAGGTCCGGATCTCGCCGACGGCGCAGGTCATCGAACTCACCATCTCGAAGGCCGCCCACACGGCGGCGCTCTGACAGGAAGGCACGACACATGACGAAGCAGTCGAACCAGCTGGTGAGCGTGTCCGGGATCCCGGGGCACTTCACGACCAAGACCGGCGGCGAGGTCACGGCCGAGGTGTCGCCGTACTACGACGGCGGCAACAAGCAGCCGGATCAGATCGCGTCCAGGCCGTCGACGTCGAACCTCGTCGTCGGGCGGCTCTACCGCCCGCAGCGGGACCAGTCGTTGGTGCGGGCGCTGGAGAAGGAAGTCGGTAAGCAGGTCGGCCGCTCGGTGACGGTCCAGGACGTCGACGATGACGACATCCCGATCGGGAAGCCGAAGACGTACCCTGCCTGCACGCTGGTGCGGGTCGCGTCGCCGGAGTCGGACCGCAACTCCAGCGACCCGTCGCTGTTCGAGCTCGAGTTCGCGACTCCCGGCTCGGCCTGACAGACCCGGCCCACCACTGTGTCGGTCACGTCCACGTCGGCGTGACCACCTTCTTCATGGCACTGTGACGGGCCCGTGGGACGGTAGGGCCCGATACCCCCAGCGGCGGTGGGTGTCGGGCCCTGCTGTGTGTGCAGAACGGCTTCGTCCCACACACGCGGCGGGGGCCGGTGGACGCTGACTTTCAAGCCGCCCCGGTGTGGGGCACACGATTCGAGGAGCATCACTATGAACGCCGCCGCAGACTACGACTTCACCGGCTCGGACATCCCCCAGGCCCCCGACCTCACCGGCGAGGTTGAGGGCGTGGACTCGCCCGATCTCCGGTTCGAGGGGCTGGCCAGCGATCTGGCCACGCTGAAAACGGACCTCGCGAAGGAGGTCGTCAAGGAGCCCGTCTTCATCGACGTGCAGACCCGGCCCGGCTACATCGCAGTGTTCGACCCGACGTTCTCCGGCGCTCAGATCGAGGGCTGGCGCAAGCGGTCCCAGGACCGCACGAAGGTCGACGGGGTCGACCCGGTGAAGCTCGCTGGCCTGATCCTCGCGAACACTTCGGTCGGGCTGTACAAGGACGGCCGGCAGCTGCGGGACGCCGATGGTGACCCGTTGACGTTCCGGCACATCGCGTTGCTCGAGGCCACGGGCGCTGGCCGGAACGCGGTCGCCGCGGTGAGGACCTTCTACGGCGACGACGCGCACCTGTCCGCGCATTCGGAGCAGGTCCTGGTGGCGTCCGGTTGGGGCGAGCCCGCGACGACGACGGACGCGATCGTGGACCCTACGCAAACCCGGAACTGATCGGGTGGCTGTCTCGTGACTATCGGGTGCGGAACGCGGCGATCATCGGGTCGACGTTCGGGATGGACCCGCGGGTCGTGCTCGCCGCTGGTGGGCTCGACAAGTTGATCCTGATCGCGGCCAACAACGTGGCCGCAGACGAGAAGAACAAGCAGAACAAGAAGTAGTCCTGACGAGAGGGGAGGCCCAGGGGTGGCTGAAGAAGACCTGGTGCTCCGGGCCTCCCTCAAGGACGACATCTCAAGGCCGATCGACAAGGTCGTCGACAGGGTCGAGGATCTCGGGGACGCGGCCGAGGACACAGGCAAGTCGGCCAAGGAGATGGGCCGGCAGGCGGACTCGGCTGGCAAGTCGGCCAAGGAGATGGGCCGGCAGGTCGACTCGGCTGGGAAGTCCGCCGCCCGGACCGAGTCGCGGTTGTCGAAGCTCGCCAAGGGCGGGCTGTCACGGGTGCAGAAATATGCGAAGCGTGCCGCGTTCGGCGTCGCCGCGATCGGGACGGGCATCCTCGCGACGGTCGGCACGAAGGGCATCAGCCGTCTGCTGAACATCGAGGACGCCCAGGCGAAGCTGAAGGGCCTCGGCCACTCTTCGCGGTCGATCGGCAAGATCATGAAGGCGTCGCTCAAGTCTGTGCAGGGGACGGCGTTCGGGCTCGACGAGGCCGCGAACACTGCGGCGTCGGCGGTCGCTGCTGGGATCAAGCCTGGCAAGGAGCTGACCCGCTACCTCGAGAACACCGCTGACGCGGCCGCTCTGGCGGACGTGTCCATGGGTGACATGGGTCGGACTCTGAACAAGGCCGCGACGCTGGGCGCCGCGTACAACGACACCTTGCAGGTTCTGGCGGAGAAGGGACTGCCGGTCTACGGCTGGTTGTCGAAGGAACTCGGCGTGTCGACGGCTGAGGTGAAGAAGCTCGCGTCTGAAGGCAAGATCACCTCCGAGGTGCTCCAGGACGTGATCGGGAAGAACACCCGGTCCAAGAACGGTGACCGTGCGGCGCTCGCCGCTGGCGACACCACGCGCGGCGCTGCCCGGAACGTGCTCGCCTCGGCGGGCCGGATCGGCGCCGGCGCCCTCGGTGGGGTGTTCGGGAACCTGAAGACCGGCATGCAGGGCCTGACCGAACTCATGGGCCCGATCGAGACGAAGGCGCAGAAGCTCGGCGACACCCTCGGCAGCAAGCTCGCGAAGATCGACCTGGTCGGGATGTGGAAGAAGGCCAAGCCCTACCTGACGTCCGCGCGCGACTGGTTCACGGAACTGTGGGCCAGCGTGCAGCCCGTCGGGCCCGCGTTGAAGGAGTTCGGCAACGCGTACGGGCCCGTACTCATCACGATTCTCGGCGGGATCGTCGCGGCCGGTGCACCTGTTGTGGACTGGCTCCTCAACAGCATCGGACCCGCGATCGTCACCGTGCTCGGATACCTGACGGACAACAAGGACGCGGTGCTCACGTTCGTCGCGATCGCCGGCGGCGCCTACGCTTTGTCGGTTGCGGTGGCGAAGGGGAAGGCCGCAATCATGGCATTCAAGGCAGGCATGCTCGCTCTCAACCTGGTGATGGCTGCCAACCCGGTGGCCATCCTCGTGATCGCGCTCGCAGCTCTCGCGGCTGGCGCTGTGTGGGCCTACCAGAACGTGGACTGGTTCCGTGACGCATGCGACAAGGCGTGGGCTCTGCTGAAGTACCTCGGCGCGTGGATCAAGACCGTGTTCGTCGCGTGGCTGACCGTGATGGGGGCGGCGTGGCTGACAGTCGGGATCGTCGCGTTGAAGGCGGTGCGGGTCATGGTCAACGGTGTCCTGGGCTACTTCGGGATGCTGCTCGCTGGTGCGGAGAAAGCGTTCGGTTGGATTCCCGGGATCGGCGGCAAGATCAAGGGCGCGAACAAGGCGTTCCAGTCGATGCGGGAGAAGGTCGACGACTCCCTCGGCGCCGTCGAGAACAAGCTGAAGGGCACGCGGGACAAGGTCATCGAGTTCGGCAAGACGAACGTCAAGGTCCCGAAGCTCAATCTGGACACCTCCCAGGCCACGTCAGCCCTGGAGTCGCTGCAGCGAAAGATCCGGGCGACCAACGGCAAGACCATCACGATCAACTCCGTCATCGGGTCCAGTGGTGACACCGCGACGTCGCGGGCTGCTGGCGGGCGTCGGAGTCATGCGCTGCAGCGGACCGTGTCGGCGCACAACCGGATCAACCAGTCGCTGGGCGGCCGGTACATGGTGTCGAACGCGCTCATCGGTGGCGGTGGCAATGGCCGTGGGTCGGGTGACCACCAGGCCGGTCGGGCGCTCGATGTCGTCGGCAGGAACCTGCCTGCCTACGCGCAGGCTGTGCGCGAGTCGGGCGGCTACGCGGCGATCCACGGGACTGGTGGGGACAAGCACGTCCACGCCGTCATGGGTGACACCGCTACGTCTCGCCGGCCGTCAGGCGGCGGAGCAGGCGGCGGAAGTCGGATGGTCGTCGTGCAGGCCGGCGCAATCCAGATCACGGTGGTCGACGGTGACCCCGCAGCGGTCAAGGCGGCTGTGCGTGGAGCGCTCGAAGATCTCGAGCGTGAACTCGAGGAGGCGGACGCGTGACGTCGCTGATGGTGTCTCTGCCCGGCGTGGCCTCTGCAGGGTCTCCCGACATCTATCTGCTGGCCGAGACCGGCGAGAAGTTCCGGTTTGATGTGACCTTCCCTGAGTCGTCTCGCGGTGGGCAGGTTGGGGTGTGGGGTGCCGCCGGACGCCCCGGACGTAAGCCGTTGTCCCGGCAGACGGAGAAGGGTCTGAAGTCGCAGTCGTTCACGGCGCTGATCGGGGTCGACATGGACACGTCGATCGAGGCGCGCATCGCGGTCCTGGAGCGGATCGCGGCCGCCGGCGTGCGGGTGCAGTTCGTGTACGGGCGGGGTGAGGCTGGCTGGTGGACGATCACCGACCTCGCGATCCAGGTGACCGCCAGGGCAGCGTCCACCCATGATGCGTCCCGGGCCGAGGTGACGTTCACGCTGACGGAGGCGAACGCCGGGCAGCAGGCTGCTCCGTCGACGTACACGAGCCGGTGGCGCACCCACACGGTCCGCAAGGGCGACACGCTGTGGAAGCTGTCGGTGAAGTACCTCGGTAAGGGCGGACGTTGGAAGCAGATCGCGTCAGCCAACGGGATCAAGAACCCGAAAGCGAAGTCGGCGCTGAAGGTCGGGCGACGTCTGCGGATCCCGCCGCGATGAAGGTGAGGTAGTCGTGGCGTACACGGTCGAGGGACGGGTGGGGAAGGTGCGCGTGCGTGGTGCACGCCTTCAGGCGAACCTGGCGGCGTCGCTGCTGTCGGGGTCGAGCATCAGCCTGTCGACGTCCGGCCCTATGACGATGACGCTCGTGTTCGACGACCCTGAGCTGGACCTGCTCGCCGCTGGCCTGTTCGCGAGGGGCGCGGCCGTCGACTATGCCGGCCTCGCGATGGTCGTCCGGGCAGTCGATGTGGGACAGGGTGACGCCGGCCCGACCGTGACGGTGACGTGCAGGTCGACGGGGTGGGTGAAGCTGCAGAAGCAGATCGGTGCCCGGGTGTGGAAGAAAACCAGGGTGTCGCAGGTCGCAATCGCGTGCGCGAAGCGGGCTGGGATGAAGGCTCTGGTGCAGGCGTCGCCGAAGGTCCGGACCGTGACCCGGAAGAAGAAGACGACGAAGGTCACAGTGAAGACCGTCCGTGAGAAGAATGAGTCGACCGTGTCGATGCTGCAGAACTACGCCGGCGACCTCGGCTATCTGCTGTTCGAGCGGCAGGGCCGACTCGTGTACGGGACTCCGCGTTGGATCGCCCGGCAGACCGTCGTGCGGACGGTGCAGTACTCGCGGGCGTCCGGCGTGATTGCGGGGTTCGGTGGGCCGCGTGCGCTACCGGAGCTGCATCGCGCTGAGGACTCCCCTCGAGGAGTGGCCGAGCTATCGGGCGAGTTCGACGGCCCGGACGCGGATGGGTGGCGCCCCGGTGACGTGTTGCGGCTGCGGGGGGTGCCGACGTTCTCCGGCTCGTATCTGGTGAATGAGGTCACGATCCCGTTGTCGGATGCGGATCCGGTGCAGGTGTCGGCGGCGGTGCCGACGGGGTTGAAGGTGGCTGATGGTGACTCCCCGCCGCCGGTCGAACCCTCCGTGGCGGTTCGTGCGTCCGGTGGTTCGTATGTGTCGGCGCCCGCGGTGGCCGACTTCGTTACTCCGGTGCAGACGCTGGACGCGGTGCCGGGTCCGACGGATGGTGAGGTGTTCGACGGGGCGGAGCTGGTCGAGTGGGCGGCCGCTCGGGCGGGTCTGATGTTCGGTGGGACGCCTGCGCAGATGCGCGCCCGGTGTGTGTCGAAGAAGACGACCCGCACTGTGTCGCGGGCGCTGAAGACTCGCGGTGCGCTGCTGTTCAGGGCTGGTCAGGTCGCGGTCGTGGTCGGATCGGGGAAGGCTATGGTCCCGGTGGGTCGCGGGTATCAGCGGCAGTCGGTCACGGCATCCCAGTGGACTTCGGCGGCTCTGGTGCCCGGGTTGAAGTACCCGAAGGGTTCCTGATCCGCTGGACTGGCTCGTCCCACCCGGCCCGGCCGGACGACGGCACCATGGCGCCATGTCCGTGCAGGTGTTGTCCATCCCTTTCCGTGTGCTGGCGAACGGTCAGGCCGCGACGGTTGAGGAAGGTTCGACGGCCGAGAACGCCGAGAGGGTCGCGGTCATCGTGCAGACGGTGACGGGCGAGTATCCGATGCTGGAGGACTTCGGCATCCCCGACCCGACGTGGTTCGGGGTCGACACGTCCGGCGTCCAAGCGACCCTCGACCGGTATGGGCCGTCCGGTGTGCAGGTGACCGACCTCGAGGTCGAACCTGCGCCCGACGGGGTGACCTCGATTGCGCGGGTGTCATTCGACGACGACAACAACCAGGGAGCCGAACGTGGCTGAGATCAACATCGGGGACGACTTCACCGACCCGGTCCTGTACGACGTCGACGAGGACGACCTCTATGCTCGGGCGGTCGCCGACATACAGTCGACGATCCCAGAGCTCGAAGGTCGTGAGGGGACGCTCGAGGTCACGCTGCTGCGGGCTCTGGCGTTGCAGGTCGCGGAGGTCGTCTACGCGCTCAACCGGCTTCCCGAGCGGACCCTTGAGGGCATCCTGCGGCTGCGGGGCCTGGAGCGAGATCCGGGCGTGGGCGCAGTGTCGACGGCACGGTTCACGCTGTCGGACGCGATCGGTGTCACGATCCCGCTCGGCGCGCAGGTGCGGCTTGAGGTCGCGGCGACGGGCGAGTCGATCGACTTCCTGACGACGACCGAGGTCACGTCGGTCACCGAGGCGACGACCGTTGACGTGCCGATCGCTGGGGTGGATCCGTCGACCGCGCCGAATGGCCTACCGTCCGGGACTGAGTTGGAGCTGATTGACGCGCTCCCCTACGTCGAGTCTGTGGCCACAGCCGCGCCGATCACCGGCGGCAGGGACCCAGAGGACGATGACTCGTACTATGCGCGCGGGGTGGCGCTGTTGTCGCGTCTGACCGAGACGCTCGTGCTGCCTGGCCAGTTCCGGGCGGCCGCGCTGGAGACCGCCGGCGTTGGGCGGGCATGGGTCTTGGACGTGTACGACCCGGGCGACGAGGGTGACCCGGGCGACCACCCCGGACACGTGACCGTCGTCGTGACTGACGACGACGGCCTACCGCTTTCGGCCCCGGCTATCGCTGCGCTCCAGGCGACGCTGCAGGACCTGTCCTCGGCCGGTCTCGCGGTGCATGTTGTCGAGCCGGCCTATGAGGCGGTGTCGGTGACCGTGTCGGTGACCGTCATGCGAGGCGCTGATCCGGCCGAGACGGTCGACGCGGTCGAGGCCGCTCTCACCGAATATCTGTCACCGGGCACGTGGGCCGGCGGCGACACGGTCTGGCGCAATGAGCTGATTGCGCTGGTCGACCGAGTGCCAGGCGTCGACCGGGTGGTGACCTTGACCCCCGGTACAGACACGACGTTCCCGACTGTGCTGACCCTCCCGGAGCCAGGCACGTTCACGGTGACGGTGGCCTGACGTGCTGCCCGACAGGACATTCGGCGACCTAGACGACCTGGGCACCTTCACAGACCAGTGGTATGCGCTGCTGCCGGGGTTCATGCGACACCTCGACACCAGCCACGATCAGCAGCTGTTCCGCTATCTGCAGCTGCTCGGCGATCAGGGTGAGGAGGTCATGCAGCTCGCGGTCGACGCGGACTCGGGCCGGCTGACCGATCCGTATCTGACGCCCGACGCGCTGATGCCTTGGCTCGCGCAGATGGTCGGGGTGACGGTGGCAGGGCCTGTCCGGTCCGAGGCGCTGCGGTCGCGGATCTCCGACCTGCAGGCCGTCGCCCGTCCGGGATCGGCGCCCGCGATCGCGGCGGTCGTGCGGACGCTGCTCACCGACACCAAGCAGGTATCGATCGTGTCGCATTACGGGGGCGACCCTTGGGTGATTGCGGTGATCGTGCGTACGGCCGAGGCTCCAGTCGAGCTGGGTGATGTCACCGCGGCGGTGGTGGATGCGGGGCAGAAACCAGCGGGGTGGACCTTGGTCACGGTTGGTGTGTCGGCCGACTGGGGCGCGTGGGACGACCTCGGGGCGACGTGGGCTGATGCCGACACTGCGGGTGGGGCGACGTGGCATTCGGAGGAGCAGGCGACCTGGTCGTGACAGGCCGGTCGTCCCACCAGATCGGGCGGTCTGGTGTGACGGTTGGCGCATGACCGTCACGTTGACTCCCCGGCTCGGGTTGCCGATCTCGAGCTCATCCGCCGATCCGCGTCAGAACACGCGGGCGAAGTTCAACGAGCTGATGGGCAAGCTCGAGGACAAGGTCGCGATCGACGCACAAGGGACCTACGCGGCGCGCCCCAGCACTGCCCCACGCGGGACGTACTATCACGCGACCGACGTGAATACGGTGTACCGGTCGACTGGGACGGGATGGGTCGGCGTGGGCACAGATGCAGCGCGCCTGACCGGTGTTGCACCTGTGGGTGTGATCCCCAACTTGTCGGCGGGCAAGATCACCAGCGGGGTCTTGGGTGTTGACCGGATTCCCGGTCTGGATGTCGCGAAGATCACCAGCGGGGTCTTCAACGCCGCCCGTATCCCTAACCTGTCGGCGAACAAGATCACGAGCGAGGTCTTGGGCGTCCCCCGGATTCCGGATCTACCGGCGTCGAAGATCACCAGCGGGCAACTCCACACGGACCGGCTCCCCACAACGCTCTACAGCAAGACGCTCGATGGTGCCTCGACGGTGGCCGGGGGTCTGCGCTTCGGCTCCCAGGACAACTACGTGGAAGGTGTCGGCGGACAACTCTCACTGCAAGGCAACACCTCGGTCCGTATCTTCACCCTCAACGGTGGAGGTGGCAACTCAGTGACGCTGGGAGCAACAACATTGGTCGCCCCCCCGGTCTACGACAACACGTACAGCCAGTCCGCGAATGTCTACGTGACGCAGTTCGGGACGCTCGGCAGGTCGACGTCCGCGCGGCGCTACAAGACCAACATCCAGGACGCGCAGATCGACCCGCAGGCGCTGTTCCGGCTCCGCCCTCGCACGTGGTGGGACAAGGCGCAGATCGAGCGCGGCAAGGAAGGCGACTACGACGACGAATCCAAGCGCCCTGTGCACATTGGTCTGGTCGCTGAGGAGGTCCTCGAGGCTGGGCTTGGGCAGCTCGTCACCCACACGCCGGAGGGCGAGGTCGACGGCCTGCAGTATGACCGGTTCATCGCGCCGGTGATCGTGACGATGAAGTGGCTCCGGGACCAGGTCGACGCGCTCACCCAGCGAGTCGCAGAAATTGAAGCAGCCCAGTGAGGGCGCTCTGGGTGCGGATCCGCGAACCGCGGGTCCAGCGGGTCGTCTTCACGCTCGTGTACGGCGCCCTCGCACTCGCGGGTGTCGCGGTGCTGAGGCAGCCGCCGACGTCGATCGAGGGTCAGATCGGCCAAGGGCTGTCACTCGCCTGGGGAGGCTTCCTCACTCTGACCGGGCTCGCTGCGGTCGCGGTACTGCCCGGCTGGTGGTGGCTCGAGAAACTCGGCGGGATGGCCGGCACGACGGGCCTGGTGATCTACGCGGCAACGACGTTCTCGCTTCATTTCGCTGAGCCGTCGGGCAACCGGCTGCCGCAGGCGCTGGTCATCGCCGGCGCTGGCCTCCTTCTCGGGATTCGCGCATACGAGATCAGGGGTCTGGACTACGAACCGCGCCGGAGGTGAGGTAGTCGTGGTGACGATCGAGGGAGTCGTCGCGATCTTGGCCGCTGTCGGTGCTGGTGCACTGCTGCGTGATGGCCTGCGCGCGGGGATCAAGCATTGGACGGGCCGGGCTGGTCGGGAGCGGTCTCGGATTGACCAGCTCGAGGCGGACCGTGTCGCGGCTGAGCGGGAGCGTGACCGTCAGGCGCTGTGGCGGCGGCTCCTGCAGGAGCATGTCTCGCAGATGCGGTCGCTGTGGATCGAGGCGGGGCATCGTCCTGCTGATCTTCCGCCGGTGCCGTCAGAGCCCCGCGGGCGTTCGTAGAACGGGCTCGTCCCACACGGGCCGAACGTTCGGGGTGACTGTGCGTGCATGGTTAACCCAGTCCCCGGATACGGCATCACCACCGCCTACCGCAAGGCCGGGCGTCTCTGGTCCCTGGGCTTCCACACGGGCGCCGACATCGCTGGCGGTGTCGCGGGCGCCCGCATCAACTCGGCCACCCCCGGCACAGTCATCGCCGCGAACGCCTACGACGCATCGTATGGCTACAAGGTCATCATCCGGTGGGGCTCCTACGACGTCTGGTACTGCCACATG
>CAYYQO010000052.1:0-17446 GCA_964473845.1 uncultured Aeromicrobium sp. | reverse complement strand
ACGGCGCCCACGTCGAACTGCTGAGCCGGATCGCCAACCCGATCGGCGTCAAGCTGGGCCCGACGACGTCGGCCGACGACGCGCTGGCGCTGTACGAGAAGCTCAACCCCGAGCGCACGCCGGGCAAGATCACGTTCATCACGCGCTTCGGTGCCGAGAAGATCCGCGACCTGCTGCCGCCCCTGGTCGAGAAGGTCACGGCCGCCGGTGTCGAGGTCGCGTGGGTCACCGATCCCATGCACGGCAACACCTTCGCGACCGACAACGGGTACAAGACTCGTGAGTTCGACGCGGTGATCGACGAGGTGCGTGGCTTCTTCGAGGTGCACCGTTCGCTCGGCACCTGGCCCGGCGGTCTGCACGTCGAACTGACCGGCGACGACGTCACCGAGTGCCTCGGTGGCGGCATGCGGGTGTCGGCCGCGGACCTGGCGCACCGCTACGAAACGCTGTGCGATCCGCGCCTCAACCGCGCGCAGTCGCTGGAGCTGGCCTTCCTGGTCGCCCAGATGCTGTCCGGCCGTTCCTGACCTGAGCATTCCCTGATCTCGATCGTCGGATGCCCGGCGATCGAGTGCGAGCGAGCGCAGCGAGGTCGTGGATCGAGAGCAGGAGATCTCCCGCGTCAGGACAGGAAGACCGTGACGGTCGAACCGAGCTTGACCTTCTTGCCGGGATTGGTCATCTGGTACTGAACGCGGGCGTCGTCGCCGGAGAACGGATTCTTGGCGGCGTTCAACTTCAGTCCCAGGGCCTCGACCTCGGCGCGCGCCTCGGCCTCGGTCTTGCCCTTCAGGTCGGGAACCGCCACCAGCTCAGGTCCCTTCGAGACGGTCAGGCCGATCGAGTCGCCGCGGAAACCGGTGCCCGCCTTGGGGTTCTGCGAGATGACCTCGCCCTTCGGGACGGTGTCGCTGAACTGCTCGGTCACCGCCACGACGAAGCCCGACTTCTCCAGCGCGGCCTTGGCCGTGTCGGCCGGTTGGCCCGAATGGTCGGTGATCTTGATCGGCTTCGGGCCCTTGCTGACCACGAGGTCGATCTCGGTGTCGCGCTTGACCCGGTCTCCGACCTTGTGGCTGCTGGACTTGATGATGCCGTCCATGGGGATCTTGTCGTTGAACTCCTCGACGACCTTGCCGACCTTGAGGTGCAGGGCACCCAGGATCGTCTCGGCCTCCTCGAGCGTGCGGCCCTGGATGTTCGGGATCGCGTAGCGTTCCTTGCCCTGCGAGATCGTCAGTGTGATGGTCTCGTCCGGCAGCAGGCGAGAGCCGGCGTCGGGGTCGGACGCGACGACAGCACCCTTCTCGACGACCTCGGAGAAGGCGGGATCGCCGATCTCGACCTTGAACCCGGCCGCCTCGGCGGTCTTGACGGCTTCCTCCTGGCTCACGGAGACCAGGTTGGGCACCGTCTCGTAGCGGCCGACCGCGAGGTACCAGCCCAGCATCCCGGTGCAGATCAGTGCGACCAGGGCCCCGATCAGCAGGATCGGTCCGCGGCGTCGCCGGGCGGGAGCCGGTCCGGGTTCCACATCGATGCCGGCGGGTGCTCGTGGAGCGCCGATAGCCGCGGTCGGCTCGGCCACCGCGGTCGTGGGTTGCTCCTGGCCGACATCGTTCAGGTCCGACACCGGTGTGGTCATCTCGACGTCGGTGGGCGTGGACCCGAACGTGGGTACCTCGACCGGGGTCGGGCCCGAACCGGGCAGCAGGTCCTGGGTCAGTTCGGGATCGTCGGTCAGTCCCGCGGCGAGGGCGCGTTGGACCTGACGCAACTGGTGCAGGAAGATCCGGGCGTCGGGCGAGCGGCGGCCCCGATCACGGGTCATCGCGCGCAGCACCAGCGCGTCGAGGTACGGCGGGATGCCGGGCTGGAGTCGCGAAGGCGGCTCGACGTCCTCGTTCACGTGCTTGTGCGCGACGGCCAGGGGTGAGTCGGCGGCATGCGGCTTGGCGCCCGTCAACATCTCGAACAGCATCGCGCCGCACGCGTACACGTCGGTCCGCGGGTCGGCGCCCTGGTGGGTGATGACCTCGGGGGCCAGGTAGGAGACCGTGCCCACCAGCACGCTGTCGGTCGTGGACTCGTGGTTCGCGGCGCGGGCCAGGCCGAAGTCGGCCAGTTTGACCTCGCCGGTCGTCGAGATCAGCACGTTCTCGGGCTTGATGTCCCGGTGGATCAGATGGGCCGCGTGCGCGGCCGAGAGCGCCAACAGCACGGGCTCGAGGTAGGACAGCGCCCGCCGCGGTGGCATCGGCGCCTCCTCGCGCAGGACGTCACGCAGGGTGCGACCGGGCACGTACTCCATCACGAGGTAGGTCGTGTCACCGTCGATGCCCTGGTCGTACACCGCCACGATGCCGCGATGGTTCAGCTTGGCGGCGGACTGCGCCTCACGGATGAATCGGTCGGGGGAGTCGTCCAGGTCCGAGTTCGGGTGCATGATCTTGACCGCCACGACGCGGTCGAGGCGCAGGTCGGTGGCGCGGAACACGCTGGCCATGCCGCCCCGGGCGATGCGCTCGTGGATGACGTAACGCTGGTCGAGCGTGCGCCCGACCAGTGCGTCGTCATCTGTGACCGTCATCTCTCGCCTCCCTGAGGACACCTAGATTCTAGGGGTTGAGCCCCGAACAACCGTGATACCGCAGGTCAGCGGACGCGTCGGGTGGCGACGTCGACCAGGGGCGCCAGGAGATCGACGGCGGACCGGCCGATGGCCACGATGGCCTCGTGGGTCTGGTCGACCAGTCGGTCGATGTCGCTCTCGACGGCGGCCAGGGCACCGCTCGAGACGATCAGGTCGCGCAGTTCCTCGATGCCTTCGGTGGTACCCAACAGCGACAGGACCCGCTCGTCGCCGCGCTCCTGGGCCGTCCGTGCGATCAGGACGGTGCGCTTGCCCTCGCGCAGGTCGTCACCGGAGGGTTTGCCGGTGTCGGACGGGTCCCCGAAGACGCCCAGGACGTCGTCCCGCAGTTGGAAGGCCTCGCCCAGGGGGATCGCCACGGCGGTCAGGCCGGCCAGCAGTTCGTCGTCACCACCGGCCAGCGCCGCGCCGACGTGCAGTGGGCGTTCGACCGTGTACTTGGCGGTCTTGAACCGGATCACGTGCATGGCCGCGTCCACGTCGAGGTGGTCACGAGCCTGGGCCAGCACGTCGAGGAACTGTCCCGAGATGACCTCGGACTTGCACGCGTCCCACAGCCCGGCGGTCCGGGCATCGGGATCGGCTCGGCGGAAGTGCTGGTCGGCCCACGAGAGCAGCAGGTCGCCCAACAGGATCGCGACGCGCGAGCCGAACTCGGTGGCGTCACCGAAGCCACCGGCGTCCCGGTGGCGCGCCTCGAAGTCGCGATGGACGCTGGGCCGGCCACGGCGTGTGTCGGAACCGTCCATCAGGTCGTCGTGGACGAGCGCACTGCCCTGGAGCCACTCGAAGGCCGCGCCGGCGGCGGCGATGCGTGGATCGGCCGGTGCGCCGCCGGCCAGCAGCCAGCCGGTGTGGCAGAAGGTGGGGCGCAACATCTTTCCACCGGCGGTGAAGTCCTCGGCGGCGGAGACCAGATCGCCCACGACCGGGTCGACCTCGGTCAGCGAGCGACGCTGTTCCTCGACGAAGGTGGACAGTTCTCCGGCGACGGCTGTCCGAAAGATGGAATCGGTTGCCGGGGTGGTCACGGTGGTGACGATACCGTTGCGTCATGCCCGACACTGACGACCTCTCCCGTGACGATGTGATCTTGACGGCGTTGGCCTCGGATCGTCCCGCGGTGTCGTTCGAGTTCTTCCCCCCGAAGGACGACGAAGGCGAGGAGCTGTTGTGGCAGGCGATCGGCGACCTCAGTCCGCTGGAGCCGACGTTCGTGTCGGTCACGTATGGCGCGGGCGGATCCAGTCAGGGACGGACGGTCCGCGTCACCGAGCGGATCGCGAGCGAGTCCTCGATCCCGCCGGTGGGCCATCTGACCCTCGTGGGCCAGAGCCGTGGCGAGATCGAGACGGTGCTCAAGCAGTACCTGGCGGCGGGAGTCCAGCATGTGCTGGCGCTGCGCGGCGACCCCCAAGGTGGTCCCCGCGCGCCGTGGCAGGCCCATCCCGACGGCATGAACCATGCGATCGAGTTGGTCGATCTGGCCCGTGAGGTCGGTGGCCTGTCGGTGGGCGTCGCTGCGTTCCCCGAGGGCCATCCCGACGCGGGCGGCCTGGACGCCGACGCCGACGTGCTCGTCGAGAAGGCCCGCGCGGGTGCGAGTTTCGCGATCACGCAGCTGTTCTTCCGCGCGAGCGACTACTGTGCGCTCGTCGAACGCGTCCGCGCGCGGGGTTGCGACCTTCCGATCGTGCCGGGGATCATGCCGATCCTGAACTTCGGCCAGGTGGCCCGGATGGCCGAACTGTCCGGTGCCGAGCTGCCGCGCGAAGTACTCGACCAGATCGAGCCGATCGCCGACGACCGCGCAGCCGTGCGCGCCAAGGGCATCGAACTCGCGACCCAGCTGTGCCGGGATCTGCTCGCCGGCGGCGCCCCGGGCCTGCACTTCATCACGCTCAACCGCTCGCCCGCGACCCGCGAGATCTTCGGCCAGCTCCGCGCGGAGGGCCTCGTCTGACCTCGTGCCGGGGTGGGTGGCGGATTCCCCGGTTAAGTGGGTTTCCTGTCACTTAACGTGGAGAATTTCCCACGCTCAGTGACGGATTCCCCGGTTAACCGGGGAATCTTCGCCAGCTAACGCGGCGCCGGACCGAGCTCGGCCGCAAGGGCAGCGGTGCCCATCCCGGTGAGTTCGAGGCCGGCGTGGGGCACGGCGGCGGCGCCGACGAGCCAGAGCCCAGGGCGGGGGCTGTGGGCAGGCCGCGGAAGGTCGGTGCGGACGGGTGGCGCCGGGGCGGAGTCGCGCCACGTCACGGCGGCGCGCACGTCGAGGCCGTGGCGGGCCAGTACCTCGAGGGGGTCGACCGTGGCACCGGCCTCGAGCACCCAGCCGTCGTCGCCCGAACGCCACCCGTGGACGACGGAGCGGCCGTGCAGCACGAAGTCGTCGGGCAGAGTTCCGCCGGCCAGTCGAACGGCGGTCAGGGTGCCCGTGACCTCGGCCGGCGCAGGCGGCGAACCCGCAGCCCAGACGACCACGTCGGCCGGGCGCCGCGTGCCGTCGGCCAGCAGCACGCCCGCCGGGGCATCGGTTCCCGGTGGCAGCTCGGTGTGCACGCCGGTCTCGATCGTGACCTTGCGCTCGCGCAGTCGGGTCAGCAGCGCGGTGAGCAGTCCCGCGTCGCCGCCGTCGAAGGCCCACCGCCCAAAGTTGCGCTCGACGTAGTGCCACACCGCGAGGGCGGCCGGCGCGTCCGCCGGGTCGATGCCGGGCAGGTCGGCGGCCAGCCTGCGCAGTCGTGGATCGCGCAACCGGCGAGCGAACTTCGCGAGTCGCAGCGTGCCCAGCGGGACCTGGACGGGGGGAGCCGTGTGGGCGACCTCCAACACCTCGCGCCGCAGGGAGTTCCACGGAACGGCCAGGTCGTCCACCCATGCCGACCACTCGTCCGCGCCCAGCGATGAGGTCACGGCATCGTGCTGGGCGCCGCGGGTGCCGAACGGCAGGTCGACGGTGACGGTCCGACGCGGCCAGCGGGCCGGGACCACGTGGTGCCGGGGGCCGGCCGGCGAGATCGCGACGAGAGCGTCCATCGGACGGCCGGACTTGCGGAACAGGTCACGGAACACGCCCGGCAGGGTCACGCTGCCGGGGCCCGCGGCCCACCGGCCGTCCCCGATGCGCACGCCTCGCAGGAGACCGCCCGGCTCGTCGTCGTGCTCCAGGATCGTCACGTCGTGGCGGAGTTTGGCGAGTCGTGCGGCCGCGGAGAGCCCGGCGAAGCCACTGCCGATGACCAGGATTCGAGCCACGTTCAGATCCTCGTCCGGTGTCGAGGGTCGTGACGCAGATCCATGGTGCGACCGTATCGCGCGCGATGCGCGCGCCCGCACTGTGGGAAGGTGGCACCATGGCTCCGATCCGTGGCGTCCTGGCGTGGCAGTCCGTGCTCGATGCGTTGGTACAGGCCGGCGCGGCCTCCGACGGATCAGGCGAACTGGATGTGCTCGATCTCGGCGGCGGCACCGGCGCCGATGCGGTGCGGGTGGCGGCACTCGGCCACCGGGTCATCGTGGTCGACCCCAGCCCCGATGCGCTCGCGTCCTCGGCCCGACGCGCGGCGGAGGCCGGGGTCGAGGTCGAAGGACTCCTGGGGGACACCGCCGACCTGCTGGACCACGTGGGGGAGCAGAGCATCGACCTGGTGGTCTGCCACGGCGTCCTCGACCACGTCACGGACCCGGACCAGGCCGTCGAGGCGTCGCGCGCCGTGTTGCGTCCGCACGGTTGGCTCAGTGTCCTGGTCGGTGGTCGGGTAGCCGCCGTCGCCGCACGCGCCGCCGCCGGCGACTTCACCGGCGCGACGACGTTGGCCACGGCGACGCCCGACGCGTCATGGGATCTCGATGCCTGGGGCCCACGCCGGTGGCTCGCGGACGAGCTCGCGAGCCTGTTGACGACCCATGGTCTGACGCCGGTCCTGAGCCAAGGGGTACGGGTCCTGAGCGACGAAGTCCCCGGTGTCGTGGTCGACGGGACGCCCGGCGCGCGCGAGGAACTGTTCGCGCTCGAGCAGGCGATTCGCCAGATTCCGCAGTTCGCTGGGCGTTCGGCTGGATTGCAGACCCTGGCCCGCCTAGAATCAACAGAACAACACTGATCGAGGAGTCCACGTGCCACTGTCGGACGAAGAGGCCCGCCTGCTTGCGCAGTTGGAGCAGTCGCTCGCCGCTGAGGATCCTGAGTTCGCGTCGACCTTGCGCGGCTCGAAACTCATCGCGCAGAACCGTCGTGTTGCTGCGATCTGTGTCGTCGGCTTCCTGGCCGGCATCGCCATGCTGCTCGGCGGAGCCGTGACCAAGCAGACCTGGCTCGGGGTCGCGGGCTTCGTCGCCATGGTCGCGACCGCCTACTTCTTCGTGCGTGCGTGGCGTCGTGGCATTTCCGGAGCCGAGGAGATGAGCGGCCCGTCCGCCCCGCCGAGCCGCAATTCGGGTTCGTTCGTCGAACGGATGGAAGAGCGCTGGCAGCGACGCCAGGACGACGGACTCTGACGACGCACCACTGACGAACTGAAGGCCCCGCCATTGGCGGGGCCTTCGTCATTTTCTCCCCACTTCGCTCCACCGGCCCGCCATCACTGAGATGGCGGGCTTTTTCATCTCCAGTCACATGCGACACGCGTGGATCTTGACGAAAAGGGGGTGGATGGTGGAGCGTTGTGGGTTAAGGTGGTGCGAAGTGGTGGAAACACCGGAAACTTCGACCGCGAGGGAGAGCGACGTGAAGCAGGAGGTCCGCGATGGCGACATCGACATCAGCGCACTTCTTCGGCACGTTCACCCCGCGCCTCGACGAGAAGGGCAGGCTGTTCCTGCCGGCCAAGTTCCGGCCGCTGCTGACGGACGGCGTGGTGTTGACCCGCGGCCAGGAGCACTGCATCTACGGCTGGACCCCCGAGGCGTTCGACGAGTTCTCGGGTCGGGCCCGGCAGGCCTCCTTCACGAACCGGCAGGCCCGCAACTTCGTGCGGATGCTGTTCGGCGGAGCGGCGCACGAGACGCCGGACAAGCAGGGTCGGGTGCCGGTGTCGCAGTTGCTGCGGGACTGGGCCGGACTGGAACGCGACTGCACGGTCGTGGGCACGGGCGAGCGGTTCGAGATCTGGGACTCCGCCGCGTGGAACAACTTCTCGGACGAGCACGAGGAGGGCTTCGCCGACCTGTCGGAAGAGATCTTCCCGGGGATCTTCTGAGCGCGACGACGGTGGGGCGCGATGCCCGCCTGATGGGATCTGACGTCACTTCCCCGGCGTCAGAACTCGGCAGGCGGGAATCGGGCCCCATCGGTCGTGGTGATCTTCACGCCGAGGCGTTGGCATGACGGCGCGGCACGTCCCGGTGATGCTGGATCGTGTCGTGTCGGAGTTCGCGCCGGTCGTCGACCGGGTCGAACAGCCCGTCATCATCGACGCGACGCTCGGACTCGGCGGTCACACCCACGAACTGCTCAGTCGCTACGACTCGCTGACTGTCATCGGCGTCGACCGCGACCGTGAGGCGCTGCGGCGCGCGGGGGAGCGGCTCGCGGCGTTCGGCGACCGGGTGATCCTCGCCCACGCCGTCTACGACGAACTTCCCGACGTCGTGGCCGACACCGGCCGCTCGACGGTTGACGGCGTGCTGTTCGACCTCGGCGTCTCGTCGATGCAGCTCGATCTGGCCGAGCGTGGTTTCGCGTACGCCCAGGACGCCCCCCTGGACATGCGGATGAACGACGAGGACGACCTGACGGCCGCCGACGTCCTGAACACGTACGACGAGTCGGATCTGGCCCGGATCCTGCGCGAGTACGGCGAGGAGAAGTTCGCGCGCCGGATCGCCGCCGAGATCGTGGCCGAACGCGTCGACCAGCCGTTCGAGCGCAGCGATCAACTGGTCGCCCTGATTCGTCGCTGCATTCCCATCCCGGCTCGCCGCACGGGCGGCAACCCGGCCAAGCGCACCTTCCAGGCGCTGCGGATCGAGGTCAACGACGAACTGGGCGTGTACCGCCGGGCACTGCCCGCAGCGTTGGACCTGCTGAGTGTCGGCGGCCGGGTCGTCGTCCTGTCCTACCACTCGCTCGAGGACCGGATCACCAAGCGCGTGATCACGGCTGCCACGACGTCCACGGCTCCGCGGGACCTTCCCGTGGTGCCCGAGTCCATGCTGGCTCGCTTCCGCTCCCTGACCCGGGGCGCGGAGCAGGCCGGTGAGGACGAGATCGCCGACAACCCCCGCGCGCGTTCGGTCCGGATGCGCGCTGTCGAACGGACACTTTCCTCCGAGGTGACGTCATGAGCACTGCTTCTTCCCCCCGTGCCCTGACCGCTGCCGCCCGGTCGTCCTCGCTGGCGACCGGACTGGCGGCCCGCGGTCGCGATGCCCGCGATGTCGGACTGAGGCTCGTCGGCCCTGTCCGGGTACGGGCCCGTCGTGCTCCGTTCGTGGTGGTCGTGCTGTCGGTGCTGGCGGTGGGCCTGGTCGGCCTCATCCTGCTCAGCACGGTGATGCAGGCCCAGTCGTTCAAGATCGACGAGCTCCAACAGCGTGCGACGTTGCTGCACGCCCAGAAGGACCACCTGGCGACCAAGGTCGATCAGCTCCAGAGCCCGTCGGGCCTGGCCGATCGGGCCCTGTCCGAGGGCATGGTGCCGAACTCGAGCCCGGTCTTCCTGCGGTTGACCGACGGCAAGGTGATCGGCGAGCCGGTCGCCGCTGAATCGGGAACCAACGTGAGGAGGGCCGGCTGATGCCCCTGGCCGTCACCCGCAATCGTCTGCGCGTGCTCGTCGTCTGCGTGCTCGTGCTGTTCGTCCTGTTCGCCGGCCGGCTGTTCCAGATCCAGGCCGTCGATTCCAAGGCCTACGCCGCCATGGCGGTCGAGGCCGGTACGCGCAAGGTCGCGGTTCCCGCACCGCGTGGCGACATCGTCGATCGCAACGGTGAGGAACTCGTCACCACGGCCGAGGGCCTGACCATCACCGCCGACCCGTCCCTCACGGTCGAGAAGGCTCCCGAGATCGCCCGCATCCTGCACGAGAAGCTGGGCGACCGGATCGACTACTTCGACACGATCCAGAAGCTGCGCACCCCGGACTCGCGATTCGTCTACCTCGTGAAGGACCTGCCCGCGTACGAGGCGCGGCTGGCCGTCAAGGCCGTGAACGAAGCGGCGTACCAAGGCGTCTTCGCCGAGACGGCCAGTCTGCGCAGCTATCCCGGTGGCTCGCTCGCGGCGAACGTCCTGGGCATCACCGAGGCCAACGGCAAGGGCATCGCCGGGCTGGAGATGCAGTACGACAAGGAATTGACCGGCAAGGACGGCTCGTCGACGTACGAGGTCTCGTCCTCGGGCCAGCGGATCCCGATGGCAGACTCGACCGTCGAGGAGATGGTTCCCGGCAGCGACATCACGACGACGATCGACCGTGACCTGCAGTGGTACTCCGACCAGCGGCTGCGCGACGTCGTGCGATCGGCCGGTGCCGACTACGGGCTGGCGATCACGATGGACGTCCGGACGTGTCAGATCGTGCAACTCTCGCAGGCGCCGACGTTCGACCCCGACACGCGGGCCGGCGTGAACAGCGACACCTTGGTCAACCGGGCGATCTCGAACGTCTACGAGCCCGGTTCGGTCATGAAGACCATCACGATGGCGGCACTCGCCGATCAGGGCAAGGTCGCGGCCGACACCAAGATCAAGGTCCCGTCCGGCATGGTCGTCGACGGTTTCCCGATCGGTGACTACTGGCAGCACGGCACGCTCAAGCTCACGGCGGCCGGCGTCATCGCGAAGTCGTCGAACCTGGGCACGATCGTGGCCGCGCAGCAGATGTCGGACTCGACGTTCTACACCTACCTGCGCAAGTTCGGCTTCGGCTCGCGCAGCGGCATCGACCTGCCGGAGGAGTCGGTCGGCATCGTGGCTCCCGCGCGCGACTGGACGAAGGCCAAGCACGCAACGACCTCGTTCGGTCAGGGCATCTCGGTCAATGCGATCCAGATGGTCCGTGCCGTGGGTGCGATCGCGAACGGCGGGGTCATGTGCACCCCGCGCGTCGTCGACTCGGTCAAGCAGGGTGACGGCACGGTCAAGAAGGCCGGCGAGGGCGAGTCGCACCGGGTCATCTCCCGCGAGGCGGCGGCCGAGGTGACGCGCATGATGGAGGCGGTCACGGCCGATGACGGTACGGCACCCGCGGCGCAGATCGACGGCTACCGGGTCGCCGGCAAGACCGGCACCGCCTGGCGCGTCAACCCGAGGACCGGAACGTACATCCGTGGCCAGAACACCATCTCGTTCATGGGCTTCGCTCCGGCCGACAACCCTCGCTTCATCACGTACGTCGTGATCGACAAGCCGCCGCGCAACGCCGGTGGTGGCTCGATGGCCGGCCCGGTGTTCCAGGACATCATGTCGATGGCGCTCGAGCGGTTCGGCGTGACGCCCACGGGCGCGAAGTCACCGAAGATCAAGCAGGAGTGGTAGGTCGCACCCCGGCCGGTACGGTGGTCGGATGAACGAGTGGGGCAGGTGAACGAGATGAGGGTCAGGCCGGACCAGGTGCCCGTGTGGACCCTCGCCGAGATCACCGCGGCTCTGCCCGGTGCCGCAGTGTCTGGTGAGGCCACGGTCACGGGAATCAGCCTGTCGACCGGCGGGATCGTGGCGGGAGACCTCTTCGCGGCGCTGCCCGGTGCCGCGACGCACGGGGCCCGGTACGCCCAGCAGGCGCTGGACGCGGGCGCCGTGGCGGTGTTGACCGACACGCAGGGATCCGAGTTCATCGCGGCCGGGGTGCCGCGCATCGTCGTCGAGCAGCCACGGCAGGTCCTGGCCGGATTCGCGGCCGAGTTCTACGGCCATCCCAGTGACCGCTTCACGACGATCGGAGTCACGGGGACCCAGGGCAAGACGACCACGACGTACCTGGCCGAGGCTGCACTCGGCGAGAGCCGCTCGGCCGTGATCGGCACGATCGGCACCCGGATCGGTGGCCGGCCGGCCACCAGCAACCTCACGACGCCCGAGGCGCCCGCGCTGCAGGCGCTGTTCGCGGTCATGGCCGAGGAACAGATCGCCGCGTGCGCGATGGAGGTCTCGAGCCATGCGATCGTCCAGGGCAGGGTCGACGGGTTCGTCCTGGACGCTGCGGTCTTCCTCAACCTGGGGCGTGACCACCTCGACTTCCACCACGACGTCGAGTCGTACTTCGAGGCCAAGGCCCGGCTGTTCACCCCGGATCATGCTCGGCGGGCCGTCGTGAACCTCGACGATCCGTACGGCCGGCGGCTGGCCGGATCCACGGTGCTGCCGGTCACGACCTTCTCCACCACGGGGGCCGCGGCCGACTGGCGCGCCGTGAACCTGCGCGCGCACCGGCTGGGCAGTGACGTCACGCTCGTGGCCCCGGACGGGACCGAGACGGAACTGGCCGTACCGCTGGCGGGTGCCTTCAACGTCTCGAACGCGGTGGCAGCCCTCGTGGCGTTGGCCGGCGAGGGGCACGACCTCGACGATCTCGTCGCAGGCATCGCGACGGCCCGCGGGGTCCCCGGGCGGATGGAGCGGGTCGACGTGGGACAGTCGTTCACCGCCGTGGTCGACTACGCCCACAAACCCGAGGCGATCGACGCGGTGCTGAGCGCGCTGCGGCCCGTGACCGCGGGACGACTCATCATCGTCCTCGGCGCGGGTGGAGATCGCGATCGCGGCAAGCGTCCGCTCATGGGCGAGATCGCGGCCCGGCTCGCCGACGTCCTGATCGTCACTGACGACAATCCACGCACCGAGGAGCCAGCGCTGATCCGGGCCGAGGTGCTCGCCGGGGCACGTGACGGGGTCGCCTCGGTCCTCGAGATCGGTGATCGACGTGAGGCGATCGCCGCGGCGGTGGCCGAGGCGCAGCTGGGCGACACGGTGGTCGTGGCCGGCAAGGGTCACGAGCGCGGACAGCAGATCGGCGATGTCATCCACCCGTTCGACGACCGCGAGGTCCTCGTGGAACTGCTCGGGGGCACGGCGTGATCCCCACGACACTCCGCCAGGTGGCGGCAGCGACCGGAGGACGGGTCGAAGGTGACGACACGCTCGTGGTCGAGGGGCCCGCGGTGGTCGATTCACGGCGGGCCACCGCAGGATCACTGTTCGTCGCGATCCCCGGTGAGCGGGTCGACGGTCATGACTTCGTCGAGACCGCCCTTGCGGCCGGGGCCGTCGCAAGCCTCGCGATCCGGGCGGTCCCCGGTCCCCATGTGCTCGTCGAGGAGCCCGTCGAGGCCCTAGGGTCGCTGGCGGCGGATCGACTGGCGGCTCGGCGTGGGCACGGCGAGCTCGATGTCGTCGCGATCACCGGTTCGCAGGGCAAGACCAGTGTCAAGGACCTGGTCGCGCACATCCTCTCGGCCCGGGCCGCGACCGTGGCGCCGGAGGGTTCGTTCAACAACGAACTCGGCGTGCCGCTCACGGTGCTGCGGGCCGGTGCGGACACGCGCCATCTCGTGCTGGAGATGGGCGCCCGGGGGATCGGTCACATCGCCCACCTGTGCCGGATCGCGCCCCCGGACGTCGCCGTGGTCCTGAACGTCGGCACGGCGCACGCCGGAGAGTTCGGTGGCCTCGACCGGACGGCCCGGGCCAAGGGCGAGATCATCGAGTCGCTCGGGGCCGACGGCGTGGCCGTCCTCAACGCCGACGACGACCGGGTGGCGGCCATGGCGCCCCGGACGCAGGGCAGGATCGTCACGTTCGGCCACTCCGGTGACGTCGGGATCGGTGACGTGCACCTCGACGACCGTGGCTTCCCGCGCTTCACAGTGCGGATCCAGGGCGAGTCGTTCGACGTCACGGTGCCGCAACTGGGTCTGCACCACGCCATCAACGCGGCGGCCGCCCTCGCCGCCACGACCGCACTGGGAGTCCCGGCGGCCGATGCGGTCGCGGCCCTGGCCGGTGCGCACGCCGTGTCGCCGATGCGGATGGAACGCCACCAGACGCCCTCGGGCGCCGTGATCATCAATGACGCCTACAACGCGAATCCGGAGTCGATGGCCGCCGCGCTGCGTGCACTCGCCGATCTCGCACCGGGACGCGGCATCGCCGTGTTGGGTGAAATGCTGGAACTCGGCGAGAGTTCGGCCGAGCAGCACCTGCGCATCGGGCGCCTGGCCGCCGAACTCGGGGTGGCCCGGGTCGTGGCGGTCGGCGACGGCGCTGCGGACATTGCGCGCGGGGCCGGTACGATCGGCGAGGTCGTCGACGACATCGATCAGGCGGCCGCAACCGTCTCAGCGCGCCTGAGTACCGGGGATGTCATCCTTGTGAAAGCATCGAGAGGCGTCCGTCTCGAGCGCGTGGTTGACCAGTTGTTGCGGGACTGACCGGGGAGCAGAAAGGAACGATCGGAAGCGATGCTGGCCGTATTGATCGCGGGGGTCGTCGGGCTCGTCGGCACACTCGTCGGCACCCGTTTCGCGATCGCCGTGCTCGTGAAGAAGGGCTACGGCCAGCTGATCCGCGACGACGGTCCGACCTCGCACCACGTCAAGCGTGGCACGCCCACGATGGGCGGTCTGGTCATCATCATCTCGACCGTGCTGGGCTATGCCGTGGCGAAGCTGCTCACCGGGTATGCACCGAGCACGTCGGCCTTGCTGCTGCTCTTCCTGTTCGTCGGGCTGGGAGTCATCGGATTCCTCGACGATTGGATCAAGGTCAGCAAGCAACGCAGCCTGGGCCTGCGTAGCAAGGCCAAGATGATCGGTCAGGTTCTCGTGGGTCTGGTCTTCGCCGTGCTCGCGATCGGCTGGGAGGACGGCAACGGCCAGACCCCGATCACGCACGCGATCTCGTTCACCCGAGACCTGCCGTGGGAGCTTCCCACCGTTCTGTTGATCCTGTGGGTGTTGTTGATGATCGCCGGGACCAGCAACGGGGTGAATCTCACCGATGGTCTCGACGGTCTGGCCACGGGCGCGTCGGTCATGGTGTTCGGCGCGTACGTCCTGATCAACGTGTGGCAGTCCAACCAGAGTTGTTTCCTGCTCGACCCGGGCCCGAAGTGCTACGAGGTGCGCGATCCGCTCGACCTCGCGG
This sequence comes from uncultured Aeromicrobium sp., assembly GCA_964473845.1. Taxonomy (GTDB): domain Bacteria; phylum Actinomycetota; class Actinomycetes; order Propionibacteriales; family Nocardioidaceae; genus Aeromicrobium. The sequence continues at coordinate 2,702 of CAYYQO010000052.1, read as the reverse complement.
TGGTCGCCTCGGCGGTGACCGGAGCCTGCTTCGGGTTCCTGTGGTGGAACGCCTCGCCGGCCAAGATCTTCATGGGCGACACGGGCTCGCTGTCGCTGGGCGGGCTGATGGCGGGATTCGCCCTCATGACCCGCACCGAACTGCTGCTGGTCGTGATCGGCGGCCTGTTCGTCATCATCACGTTCTCGGTGATCCTGCAGGTCGGATACTTCAAACTCACCGGCGGCAAACGGATCTTCCGCATGGCGCCCCTGCAACACCACTTCGAGCTCAAGGGCTGGGCCGAGATCACGATCGTGGTCCGGTTCTGGATCATCAGCGGCATCTGCGTCGTCTCGGGAATCGGCCTGTTCTACTGGGAGTGGGTCGTCGGTGCCTTCTGACGGGCGCGTGTTCTCGTTGGGTGCCACGTCGTCCTGGGAGGGCATCCGTGCCGTGGTCGCCGGATTCGGCGTCAGCGGCTTCGCCGCGGCGGACACCCTGACCCACCTGGGCGCCGACGTCGTTGTGCTCGACGAGTCCGAGGGCGACGAGCATCGGCGCGAACAGGCGCACCTGTTGGAACTGTTGGGAGCCCAGGTCCGGCTCGGACCCGGCTCCACCGCGAGCCTGCCGGCCGAGGCCGACCTCGTGGTGACGTCGCCGGGGTGGCGGCCCACGGCCCCGCTGCTGACCGAGGCCGCCGACCGTGCGATACCGGTCTGGGGCGAGGTCGAACTGGCCTGGCGACTGCGCGGTCCGGACCCGGCGCCGTGGCTGGCCGTCACGGGCACCAACGGCAAGACCACGACGGTCCAGATGCTCGAGTCGATCCTGCAGGCCGCCGGCCTGCGCGCCCAGGCGGTCGGCAACGTCGGCACACCGATCCTCGAAGCGGTCATGGACCCGGCCGGACGTGACGTGCTGGCCGTGGAGCTGTCCAGCTTCCAACTCCACTGGACCCAGTCGATGTCGGCCCAGGCAGCGGCCGTGCTGAACATCGCACCCGACCACTACGACTGGCACGGCGGCGCCGACGCCTACGCCGCCGCCAAGGCCCGCGTGTACGAGCGGGCGCAGGTGGCCTGCGTCTACAACGTCGCCGACGAGGCCACGATGCACCTGGTCGAGCAGGCCGATGTCGTCGAGGGTGCCCGCGCGATCGGATTCACGCTCGGCATCCCCGAGCCCGGGATGGTGGGGATCGTCGACGACCTGTTGGTCGATCGCGCCTTCGTCGAGTCGCGGGCCACCAGCGCTGCCGAACTCGCCGCCCTGTCCGATCTGGACGATGCGTCGCCCCACAACGTGCAGAACGCGCTCGCGGCGGCCGCCCTGGCGCGGGCCCACGGGGTGCCGCAGGCGGCGGTGCGCGACGGGCTCCGCGCCTACCGGCTCGGGCCGCACCGGATCAGCACGGTCGCCGAGGTCGACGGTGTTCGCTGGGTCGACGACTCCAAGGCCACCAACCCGCACGCCGCCCGGGCCTCGCTGACGGCCTTCGAACGGGTCGTGTGGGTCGCCGGGGGACTGGCCAAGGGAGCGGTCTACGCAGACCTGGTCCGCGATGTGCGTGAGCGCCTCGCCGGCGTCGTACTGATCGGCGCCGACCGCGAGCTCATCGCCGCCGAACTGGCCGCCCAAGCCCCCGAGGTTCCGGTCCGGGCGATCGACGCCGACGACGCCGAATCTCTCATGGAGGCGGTCGTGGCCGCCGCGGGTGAACTCGCCCGTCCGGGCGACACGGTGCTGTTGGCCCCGGCCGCCGCCTCGATGGACCAGTTCCGCGACTACGCCCACCGCGGCGAAGCCTTTGCCGAGGCGGTCCAGCGCCGCCGCCTCCATCCCTGACCACGACCCGGCGGACGGGAAGCGGACGACACGCGTCCGAGATCCGAACCTCTCGGTGTCCCAGAGGCCACACTGGTGAGCAGTTTCTCTTCTCTTCCCCGAAGGAACGCCATGAGTACCACCGCATCTCGGCGGTCGTCGACCTCGTTCGACACCGTGCGGACCCTGCTCGGTCGCCCCCTGGCCTCGTACCAACTCGTGCTCGGGACGACCGGCCTGCTGCTGGGGCTGGGACTGATCATGGTCCTGAGCGCCAGTTCGGTGCTCGCGCTGCGGGTCTACGGCAACTCCTTCGAGATCTTCGCCCGCCAGGCGGTCTTCGCCGTCGTCGGCGTCATCGGCCTGTTCGTGGCGATGCGCATGCCGCTCACGATGGTCCGCAAGCTGGCCCGCCCGGCGCTGTTCGGCGTGGTCGCCCTGATCGGCCTGACCTTCACACCGCTGGGCATGGACATCAACGGCAACCGGAACTGGATTCCGCTGTTCGGTGGCTTCAACCTGCAGCCCTCGGAGTTTGCCAAGCTGGCCCTGGTCATCTGGATCGCCGATCTCTACACGCGCCGGCACAAGTACCTGAGCACGACGCGGTACGTCCTCACGCCGATGGTGCCGATCGCACTCGTCGTCGCCGGACTGGTCGTGGCGCAGAAGGACCTCGGCACGGCGGTCATCCTGTTCGCCATCATCGGCGGCATGCTCTGGGTCGCTGGCCTGCCACTCAAGCCGATGCTGGGATTCGCCTCCGGGCTGGTCGTGCTGCTGTTGTTCTTCGTGGCCACCGCTCCGCACCGCGTCGAGCGCTTCATGTCGTTCCTCAACCCGATGGCCGATCCGGAGAAGTCCGGCTACCAGGCGATCAAGGCGATGATGGG
>CAYYQO010000051.1:0-17461 GCA_964473845.1 uncultured Aeromicrobium sp. | reverse complement strand
GTAGTTCACGGTGCCCTCGTGGGGCTCGAACATGCGCTGCATCTGCGACATCATCTGGCTCAGATCGAACTGCCCTCCGGCCAGCTGTCCGAACAGGCCCTCCAGGGGCGTGCCCTTGAACGGATTCTGCGGGTCCTCGTCAGCCATGTCCCCAGCCTAGGGCTTCTGGCCCAATCGGTCGGCGGAGTCGCGGGAGTCCTCGGTACCCGCGATGTGAGGTCCCGGGCTCTAGGGTGTCGTTGTGGCATCCCCGATGCGCCTGAGCCGGCGCACCCTCACGCTGACCGTCGGCATGTCGATCCTGGTCGTGCTGACGTGCGTGGTGGCGTTCGCCCGCGTGCCGTACGTGACGATGCGACCGGGCCCGGTGTTCGACACCCTCGGCGAGATCGACGGCACGGCGATGATCACGTTCGGCGACGACGTCCGCACGTATCCGACCGAAGGCCGATTGGACTTCACGACCGTGTCGGTCACCCGCGCCGAGTCCCGCATGTCACTCACGGCCGCGCTCGAGGCCTGGCTCGACCCGAACGTCGCGGTCGTCCCGCACGACTTCATCTACCCGGACCACCAGACCAACGAGGAGTCGACGGCCGAGAGCGCGGCGCTGCTGGCCAGTTCGCAGGACTCCTCGCGTGCCGCCGCGCTGCGGGCGGCCGGTCTCGAGGTCACCGAGACTCCCAAGGTCGCCGACGTCGTCGAGGACGGCCCGGCCGATGGCAAGCTCGAGGTCGACGACCTGCTCCTGAGCGTCGACGGCAAGGACGTCACGACGCAGGAGTCGGTCAGCGCGGCGATCAACCGGCACGAGCCCGGAGAGGACGTCACGATCGGCTACCGGCGTGACGGTCAGGACGGCGAGGTCACGATCACGACGGCGGTCCTGGGTGACGAACCGGACAAGGCTCGCATCGGCATCTCGGTCGGGGTCGGCTTCAACTTCCCGATCGAGGTCGAGAACCACATCGGCGACCGGGTCGGCGGATCGAGCGCAGGGACGATGTTCGCGCTGGCGATCTACGACGAGCTGACCCCTGGACCGCTCACGGGTGGACAGCACGTCGCCGGGACGGGAACGATCGACCCCGAAGGCGTCGTCGGGGCGATCGGTGGAGTCCGGCAGAAGATGGCAGGCGCTGCCAGCGCCGGCGCCGACATCTTCCTCGTGCCGGCCGCCAACTGCGACGAGGCCACGGACGGGGGCGACTTCGGCATGACGCTGGTCAAGGTGGCAGAACTGCACGAAGCGATCGACGCGCTCGGCGTATTGGCGAAGGACCCGAAGGCGAAGGTGCCCTCCTGTGGATGACGTGAAGATCAGTGTGACCGGTGAGGGCTTCGGCCAAGATTCGCCGGTGCGCCAGGCGGCTCTCGAGGTCGAGGGCCATGTCGGCGAGGCGGGCTGGGACCAGGCGCCACGATTGTTTGCCCTGGTGCTCACGTCCGAGGTGCTGGCGGCCCAGCCCGAGTTGGCCGACCAGCTCGGCGAGCCGGACTCGTACACCCCGGTCGAACAGGAGCTGCCCCCCGGACGCGAGGTCGAGGAGCTGCTGCCCGAGATCGGTTGGCCCGCCGAGGTGCACGGGTGTGCCGTCGTGATGGAGCGGCTGACGCTGCCGGCCGAGGTCGAGGCGCAGGTTCCGGCGGACCCGGCCGCCGCCGTCGAATTCGCCGCGGGGCATCCGGATCGTCAGGAGATGCGCATCGTCGCCGCCGTGCTGCGCGACGGGACGACTCACACGGCGGTCCGGCCGCGAGTCCCCGCCGAGGCGCCGCTCATCGAGGGTCCGGCCCTCGTCCCCGGCCTGGTGGAGCTGCTGAACGCGACGCTCCTCGACGAACCGCCGGCGTAGCGCCGAGTCCTGAGTCACCGTGTTCCACCTCACCCCGTAGGCTGTCGACACCAGACCCACGCTTGTGAGCCAGGAGAATTGTGAGCGACATCTTCGGATCGATGCCCCCTCGACGCGACCCCGAGCCGCGTTCCGACCGAGGGCGTCGGGTCCTGATCCCGACGATCGTCACGCTCGGCGTGCTGCTCGTCGTCGGTTCGCTGTTCGTCAGCCTGTGGACCGAACGGCTCTGGTACAAGTCGGTCGACTTCCAGGGCGTCTTCACGACGGTGCTGCTCACCCGCATCGGCCTGTTCATCGCGTTCGCCGTCTTCGCGGCCCTGGTCGTGGGCCTCAACGTCTATCTCGCACACCGCAACCGGCCCAATCCGCTGGGACTGCGCCGTGACGACCCGGCGGCCCGATACCGCGTGGCGATCACGCCCATCGCCCGGATCGCCCTGCTGGTCGTGTCAGGGTTCGTCGCGTTCTTCGCAGGCCTGATCGGCAGCAGCCGCTGGGAAGCGTTCCAGCAGTGGCGCAATGGCGTGCCCTTCGGCAGGAAGGATCCGCACTTCGGCAAGGACATCGGGTTCTACGTCTTCGACATGCCGTGGTTGCAGTTCCTCGCTTCGTTCCTGTTCGGACTGCTGTTGATCACGGCCATCGCGGTGGTGTTCGTCCACTACGTGTTCGGCGGCATCCGCATTGGTCAGAAGGGCCCGAGCTTCACCCGCGCCGCTCAGGTCCAGGTGGCCGTGCTGATTGGTCTGGCGATGCTCGTGCGAGCGGGTACGTACTGGCTCGACCGGTACGCGATGGTCTACAACACGTCCGGCCTGTTCGACGGCATCACGTACACGGCGGCGAATGCCCAGATCCCGGCCAAGAACATCCTCATGGTTGTGGCGGCGCTGTGTGCGCTGATGTTCTTCTCGACGATCTTCCTGGGCTCGTGGATGCTCCCGGCGGTGGGCCTGGGTCTGTGGTTCCTCACCTCGCTGCTGATCGGCGCGGCGTGGCCGGCCATCATGCAGCAGTTCCAGGTCAACCCGTCCGAGCCGGACCGCGAGGGACCGTTCCTGGAGAAGAACATCGAGGGCACCCGTGAGGCCTTCGGGGTCGCCGGCGTCGAGACCGAGGACTACTCGGCCAAGACCGAGCTGACGCCGCAGGAACTGAACGCCTCGGCCGAGGCGCGGGTCAGCACGCGACTGCTCGACCCCACGTTGATCTCGCCGGCCTTCCAGCAATTGCAGCAGGTGCGCGGTTACTACACGGTCCAGAGCACGCTCGATGTGGATCGGTACACGATCGGCGACGATCCGCACCCGCAGGACGTCATCATCGCGGCCCGCGAGGTCGACCTCGACGGCCTGCAGGCATCGCAACGCACGTGGTCCAACGACCACACGGTGTACACGCACGGCTACGGCGTGATCGCGGCCTACGGCAACAAGCGCGGTTCGCAGGGTGAGCCCGTGTGGGTCGCCAAGGACATCCCGCCCACCGGCGAGTTGGAGTTCGAGCGCCCGCCGCGCATCTACTTCGGTGAGAAGTCGCCGATCTACTCGATCGTGGGCCGTCCCGACGGCGCGAACCCGGTCGAGGTCGACACACCACGTGGTGGCGCCGACGACGCGGCCGCGGGCGACGGCGACTCCACGGCGAACACGTACGACGGCGCAGGTGGCGTGCCGATGGGCAACCTGTTCAACCAGGTGCTCTACGCGTTCAAGTTCGCCGAGCCGAAGCTCGTGTTGTCCGACCGGGTCAACGAGAACTCCAAGATCCTCTACGACCGTCATCCGCGTGAGCGGGTGCGCAAGGTCGCACCGTGGCTGACGCTCGACGGTGACACGTACCCGGCCGTCGTGGACGGTCACGTCGTGTGGATCGTCGACGGCTACACCACCAGCAACTCCTACCCGTACTCCGAGTCGCGATCGCTGGCCGCCGCCACGAGTGACACCCTGACCGAGGGCGCCAGCCAGATCGCGTTGCCGACCGACCAGGTCAACTACATGCGCAACTCGGTCAAGGCGGTCGTGGACGCGTACGACGGCACGGTCACGCTCTACGAGTGGGACACCGAGGACCCGATCCTCAAGACGTGGGAGAAGGTGTTCCCGGGCGTCGTGACACCGAAGTCCGAGATCAGCGAGTCGCTGCTCAACCACATCCGCTATCCGGTCGACCTGTTCAAGGTCCAGCGTGACGTCCTGAGCCGCTACCACGTGACGAACGCGCAGACGTTCTACGAGGACGGCGAGCGCTGGAAGATCCCCGAGGACCCGTCCAGCGGCGGTGGCACCAAGCAGCCGCCGTACTACCTGACGACCAGCCGCCCCGGCGAGGAGCAGTCGCGCTTCAGCCTGACCAGCGTCTACCTGCCCAACAACCGGCAGAACCTGGCGTCCTTCATGAGCGTGAACTCCGAGGCGTCGGACACCGAGAACTACGGCACGCTGCAGATCCTCGAGCTGCCCAGCGACACCCGGGTCGGCGGCCCGAACCAGATCGCGGCGCAGTTCGAGTCCGATGCCGGCGTGCGGGCCGCGTTGCTGCAGTACGAGCAGTCGCAGAACACCCGGATCCTGCGCGGCAACCTGCTGACGTTGCCGGTCGGCGGCGCGATGCTCTACGTCCAGCCGATCTACATCCAGCGCGTCGGCGAGGGCTCGTATCCCGTCCTCCAGCTGATCACGGCGACCTTCGGCGACGGTGTCGGCGTCGGTCAGACGCTCGACGAGGCGCTGAAGGACGCGCTCGACCTCGCTCCGAGCAGCACTCCGGGCGACGGTGGTGCCGGCGACGGCGACACCGGCGGCGGTTCGGGCTCGGCGACCAAGACGGCCGACGAGCACCTGGCCGATGCGCAGCGGTACTACGACCAGGCGCAGGCGGCGCTCAAGGAGGGCGACCTGGCCACGTACCAGGCTCGCATCGACGACATGGCCCAGGCGCTCGAAGCGGCGCAGAGGGCGCTCGAGGAGTAGTCCGTGACACCCCTGCCCGCCGCTGCCGAGGTCGTGGTGGTCGGTGGTGGGGTCATGGGGCTGTCGACGGCATTCCACCTCGCGCAGGCGGGCGTCGACGTCGTGCTCGTCGAGCGCGACCAACTGGGTGAGGGGTCGACGTGCCGCGCGGCCGGGGGAGTGCGCGCTCTCTTCAGTGACGAGCTCAACTCCCGGCTCGGGCTGGCCAGTCTCGAGGTCTTCGAGCGGTTCGCCCACGACTTCGCGCAGCCGATCGACCTGCACCAGAGTGGCTATCTCTTCCTGCTCGACGATCCTGCCGACGCGGAGCGGTTCTCCGCCGACGTCGTGTGGCAGAACGCGCTCGGCGTCGACAGCCGGATGATCGACGTGGCCGAGGCGGTACGGCTGGCGCCGATGGTCGATCCGACCGGGCTCGTGGGTGCGGTGTTCTCGCCGCGCGACGGCCACTGCACGCCCGAGTCGGTCGTCCTGGGCTACGCGACCGTGGCCCGCCGGCACGGCGCGCGCCTCCTGACGCACTGCGGTGTGACCGGGATCGAGACCGACGGCCACCAGATCGTGGGAGTGCACACCGAGCAGGGCACGATCGCGACGCGCACGGTGGTGTGCACGGCAGGCGCATGGTCGGCGGAGGTGGGCCGATGGGTCGGCGTCGACCTGCCGGTACGGCCGTTGCGGCGCCAGATCGTGGTCACCGACCCGGTCGAGGTGCCGCCCGACCTGCCGTTCACGATCGACTTCGGCACGTCGTTCTACTTCCATCGCGAGGGGTCGGGCCTGCTGATGGGCGCCACGGAGGCGACCGACTCGTGGGGCTTCGACCTGACCCGCGATCCGGCCTTCCTCGAGGTGCTGGCCGAGCACATCGCGCACCGGGCGCCGGCGCTCGGTGACGTCGCGATCGCGTCGGGCTGGGCAGGCCTCTACGAGGTCACCCCCGACCACAACGCACTGATCGGCGAGGCAGCCGACGTGTCACGGTTCCTCTATGCGACCGGATTCAGCGGCCACGGATTCCTGCAGGGCCCCGCCGTCGGCGAGGTGATGGCCGCGCTCGTGCAGGGACATGCGCCGCCGTTCGACGTGGCGGAGTTGTCGGTCGAGCGCTTCGCCGCGGGTTCGCGGCGGGAGGCGAACATCGTGTGACCCACATCTTCAGCCCCCGAACAGGGCCTCCGCGGCACGGGAGTCGGCATACTCCTCGAACCGGGCGATGCGGCCGCCCTGCAAGGTCACGACCAAGCACGACGGGATCCGTACCGCTGCTCCGGTCGCCGAGATCCCGACGGTGGTCGACTGCAGCACCCAACCACCGTCGAAGACCTTGACCCGGACGTCCTCGACACGAAGGTCCGCGCCACCGTCGACCTGTCGAGTGCGCGAGGGCGTGCGCTGGATCTCGACCTCGCGCTCGCCGATGTTGTGCCAGGTCGACACGGGGTCGGCGTACAGGTCGTCATCCCCGCGGCGGCCCGCCAGGAACGCCGGTAGCCAGCGCCGCACCACGGTCAGGGTCGCCTCGATCCCGGGCGTGCTCGGGGTCTCGATCACCGGCTCGGTCACCTCGTGATGCTATCGGCCGGGGCGGGGTCAGGTGATCAGGCCGCTGAGCAGTCGGACCATCACCTCGCTGTACTCGTCGCGCGCCTGTTGACGGTCCTCAGGTTCACAGCTGGCGATGTCCATCGCGCAGCCGCTCAGGGCCGTGAAGGTGATCGACGACAGCCGCTGGACCGGCAGCGACGTGATGCGCCCGGCCGCCATGAGTGAGGTCAGGATCTGCTCGATCAGGCCGGCGGAGTACTGCTCCTCGCAGGCGTTCCACTGTTCCCAGCCGAGTGCGATCGGGCCCTGACGCAGCACGAGTTCGGCGTACTCGGGATCCAAGCCGTGGTCGAGATAGGCGTTCATGGCCGCGAACGCGCCGTCGACGGGGTCCTCGTGGGCGAGGTAGGCCTCGGTGATCGAGTCGAGACGCTCGGTCTCGGTGCGTTCGAGCACGGCCAGGAACAGGTCCTGCTTGTCCTTGAAGTGGTGGTACACCGCACCGCGGGTGACCTGCGCCGCCGAGGCGACCTCGGCGAGCGCGGTCTTGGCGAATCCCCGCTCCACGAACAGCGCCGTGGCGGTGGTGAGCAACGCCTCACGCGTCTCCTCCGAATACTGCTGGCGTCTGCTCCGGTGGGATGACATACTCGAAGCATAAGACATACACGATGTATGTGACCGACAGAACGAAGGTCACTGACACCGTGCCAGCGAACCTCGAGGAATCGCACGAGAGGACACACCGATGACGACCTCGACCATGAACACCACCGCGTGGGAGCGGACCACCCGGACCCAGCGCGCACTGCACGCGCTCGCCGATGCCATCACCCACGATCCCTCCGCGCTGCAGGACGCCGTGCGCCGCGCGCAGGAGGAGCACTTCGACTCCCTCGACGAGCTGCTCGGGCAGGCACACGCCCAGTGGGTCCGCACCGTCGACGCCCGCATCGACGTGCTGCTCGAGGCCGGCGCCTACGGCGACCAGGTCGCGTTCGACGAGATCTGGGCGCAGACCGGGCGGGTCCTCGACGGCATCGCCCTCCTGCTCGACCACCACCGTGAGCACCCGGTCGTGGCGCGTGCGCACGCCGGGCAGGCCCGTCGGGCCCGCGTCACGTTGGCCGTCGAGCTGCCGTCCACGCTCGCCCAGCCGCGGATCGAGCGTCGCCAGCGTGGCGGCTGGGGCAGTCGCGCCCGGGCGCTGCTGGCCTGCGCGACCGTGGCCTGAGCGGCGGGTGCCTCAGCCCATCCACCGACGATTTCGAGCCCGGTCAGGTCGTGACGTCGGCGACGGTGGCAGCCAGCACGCGGATCACGTCCGCGGCGTCCACGGTGGCCGCGACGCCATGGGCGCCGGCGCCGAGCGAGATCGTGCCGGTGACCTGCTCGTCGGCGATCACGGGCCAGACGCGGGTCGCGCCGAACGGGGTGATCGTGCCGCGCTCGTAGCCGGTGGCGTCCAGTGCCACGTCGGCCGGCGGCAGTGACAACCGGGAGACGCCCAGCAGGGTGCGCAACTTCGGCCAGCTGATCTGCCGGTCGCCGGGGACCAGGACGAACACGAAGTCGTCGTCCGCGCGGCGCACGACGAGGGTCTTGACGATCCGGTCCGGGGTGACCCCGCGCGCCGCGGCGGCCTCCTCGAGCGAGCTGACCGGGCCGTGGCGGGTGATCGTGTGATCGACGCCGGCTGCAACAAGAGCCTGCGCGGCGCGCTCCTCGCTCACGACGGTCCTTGCCGCATCAGGCCGCCGCGGGCGCGGTATGAGAGCGTCGCGCGCACGCAGAACGCCGAGAGCACGGAGCCGGAACTGGCGAACGAGCCGACGCTGAACAGGGACAGCGCAGACCCGATCGACCCGACCGAGAGGACGCTGCCGACCGATCCGATGGACAGCACCGACCTCGTGCTCCGGATCGAGAGGAAGGAGTCCTGCGACGCGATCGACCATTTCGAAGCCATGGCGTCAGCCTGACACGATCAGAAGACCTGGCGCAGGTTGGCGCGGGCCAGATCGATGATCTCGTCACCGCGCCCGGACATCACGCTGCGCAGGGCGTAGAGGGTGAACCCCTTGACCTGGGCAGCGCTGACCGCCGGCGGGATCGTGACCTCCTGGCGCTCGGTCACCACGTTCACGAGGGCCGGTCCGTCGTGCGCGAAGGCCTCGGTCAGCGCCGGCGCCAGCTGGTCGGACTGGTCCACCCGGAACCCGCGGATCCCGATCGCCTCGGCGACGGCGGCGAAGTCGGGATTCTCCAGGCCGGTGCCCCAGTTGACGAAGCCGGCGGCCTTCATCTCCAGTTCGACGAAGTTGAGCGAGCCGTTGTCGAACACGACGATCTTCACCGGCAACTCGTTCTGCACGAGGGTGACCAGTTCGCCGAGCATCATCGTCAGCCCGCCGTCACCGGCGAGCGCGACGACCTGGCGGCCGGGGTTCGCGGCCTGCGCGCCGATCGCCTGCGAGACGGCATTGGCCATCGAGCCGTGGCTGAACGAGCCGATCAGCCGGCGGCGTCCGTTCATGTGCAGGTAGCGCGCCGCCCACATGACGGGGGAGCCGACGTCGGGCAGGAAGATCGCGTCGTCGGCCGCGGCGGTGTCGATCGCGGTGGCGATGAACTGGGGGTGCTGGCCACGTCCGGCCTTGACCGGTCCTGCGAGTTCGTCGAGCTTCTCGCGCGTCGTGGCGTAATGGTCGCGCGCGTCGTCCAGGTGGGAGCGCTCGACCTTCCTGTCCAGCAGTGGCAGGAGGGCGGCGGCCGTGTCCTTGACCGTCCCGACGAGGCCGAGGTCGAGGGGGACGCGGCGGCCCAACTGTTCGCCGCGGACGTCGACCTGCACGACCTTGGCCTTCGGCGGATAGAAGTCCTGGTAGGGGAAGTCGGTGCCGAGCATGAGCAACGCGTCGCACGATTCCATTGCGCGGTAACCCGATGCGAAGCCGAGCAGGCCCGTCATGCCGACGTCGAACGGGTTGTCCCACTCGATGTGTTCCTTGCCGCGCATCGCGTGGACCATCGGCGCGCCGAGCCGGTCCGCCAGCGCGACGACCTCGTCGTGTGCTCCGGCGGTGCCGGCTCCCGCGAGGATCGTCACGTTGCTGGCTCCGTTGAGCAGGTCGGCGGCGCGGCGCAGTTCCTCGTCGGAGGGCACGACGCGCGCCTCCGTCGGCCGCAGCACCGTCACCGTCTCGTCGGCGGCGTTCATGAGGGCGACGTCGCCGGGGATCACGAGCACCGCCACGCCCTGGCGTTCGATCGCGGTCTGCATGGCGACCCGCATCAGGCGTGGCATCTGCGACGGGCTGGAGACGTGCTCGACGTAGACGCTGCACTCGCGGAACAGGTCCTGCGGGTGGGTCTCCTGGAAGTAGGTCGAACCGATCTCGGACGTGGGGATGTGGGCCGCGATCGCCAGCACGGGCACGCGCGAGCGGTTGGCGTCGAAGAGTCCGTTGATGAGGTGGAGGTTGCCCGGTCCGCAACTGCCCGCGCAGACCGCGAGCCGGCCCGTCGACGCGGCCTCGGCCCCGGCGGCGAAGGCCGCGGCCTCCTCGTGCCGGACGTGGACCCACTCGATCCCGGACGTGCGCAGGGCGTCGGTGAACCCGTTCAGCGAGTCTCCCGGGAGGCCGTACACGCGCTCGACGCCGTTCGCCTCCAGGGTGTCGACGATGTTCTTCGCGATGGTGACCATGCCTCGACGCTAGATCCCGATCGCGGTTCCCACACGTCGGAGGCGGGCGCCGGCACCGGCGGCCCTCGTGCCTGCTCGCGGATTCGTCGGTAGCGTGGACCGGGAGCGGCCTCCACTCCGTCTTCGGGGGCCAGATCGAGGCAGTCCATGGCACGGATCCGCGTTGCCCACCCGTGGACATCCAGCGTGCACCTCAGAGGATCGGCGCGTGTCTGGTCGGGCGTGGGTGAGATCGCCCTGATCGCCGTGCTGTACGTGGGCTACACGGTGACGCGCGTGTTCGCGTCCGACGACCGGGCGCTCGCGGGTCGTCACGCGGCGGACGTGCTGCGGGTCGAGCGCTGGACGGGACTCGACGTGGAACACGCCGTGAACGGTGCCTTCGCGCCGCACACGGTCCTCGCGGCGGCGGCGAGCTTCTACTACGCCGTGGCCCACTATCTCGTCACCGCCGTCGTCCTCGTGTGGCTCTGGTTGCGGCGGCCGGTGGCGTACCTGCCGGCGCGGCGCGCGTTGGTGGCGGCCTCGCTCGTCGCGCTGGCGATCTTCCTCGTGCTGCCCACGGCACCGCCGCGGCTCTACGGGGGCTATCAGGACGTGCTCGCACTGACGTCCGATGTCGGCTGGTGGGGAGCCAGCGCGTCGGCGCCGAAGGGGATGGGTGGGCTGACCAACGAGTTCGCCGCCATGCCGTCGATGCACGTGGGGTGGGCCGTGTGGTGCGCGCTGGCGATCCGCGCCGCGACGAACTCACCGGTGGTCCGGGCGGTGGTGTGGGTCTATCCCGTGGCCACGACCTTGGTGGTCATCGGCACGGGCAACCATTGGACGCTCGACGCCGTCGTCGCGGTGGTCATCGTGGCCGCGGCGTGGTTCGCCTTCGCCGCGAAGTCCGATCGGTCACCCGGCGCAGTTGTCCAGACCTGACTCGGTGCAGGCTTCGACCTGGTCGCCGGTGGCCGGATCGATCGCGGCGAGCACCGTGCGGGCGGCGTCGCCGAGTGCGGTGAGCTGATCGGCGCTGAGCGCGTCGATCACCAGACGGCGCACCTCGCGGACGTGGGCCGGGGCCGCGGCCTCGATGGTGGCCCGGCCGCTCTCGGTCAGGTGGGCAGCCGTGCGTCGACCCGCGTCGACGCACGCCCGGCGCTCGACCCAGCCGGCGTTCTCCAGCCGCGAGACGGCGTGGGAGAGACGCGACGGCGAACTGCGGGACATGCTGGCGAGCTCGCTCATGGGCAGGGCGCCCATCGGGGAGTCGGCCAGTGCGCCGAGCACGTGATATTCGAAGCCGTTCAGGCCCGTGTCGCGCTTGAGCTGGCTGTCGAGGGCCAGCGGCAGCGTCATCATCAGGCCGACCACCGACATCCAGTCGTGCAGCTGGTCGTCGTCCAGCCACGGGGTGTCGGTCATGGAGGGAGTATAGCAAATTTGAATGTTCAACTCACGTGGTCTAGCATCGACTTGAACATTCAACTTCGAACTTCGGGAGAACCCGTGACACTGCTCCGCATCGACGCCACCATCCAGGGACCCGCCTCGGCGAGCGCCGCGCTGGCCGACATCGTCCTCGAGGAGTTCGGCTCCGTGCGCACCGACGGCCAGGTCGTCACGCGCCACCTGGGCACCGACCCGCTGCCGGCCGACGCGTGGGCGAACGCCATCGCCGGTTCGTTCACCCCCGAGGAGCAGCGCACGGACGCGCAGGTCGAGGCGCTCGCGCTGGCCGGTCGACTGCTGGCCGAGCTGCAGGACGCCGAGGCCGTCGTGCTGGCGTTCCCGCTCTACAACTTCGGCGTCTCGCAGCACGTGAAGACCTGGTTCGACCTCGTGCTCGCCAGCGGTCCGAACGGCGCCCGGGTGCTCGAGGGCAAGCCCGTCGTGCTGGTCACCACTCGCGGCGGCGCGTACGGCAACGGCACCCCGCGCGAGGGCTGGGACCACAGCACCGACTACATGCGCCGGATCCTCGCGGACGTGTGGGGCGCTGACCTGACCGTCGTCGAGCGGGAGTTCACCCTCGTCGGCGTCAACCCGGCCCTCGACGACTTCGCCGACATCGCGGCGAGCATGAAGAACGACGCAGAGCAGGCCGCCGCCGACGCGGGCCGCAAGATCGCCACGCGCTAGGACCTGTTGGCTACACCAACTTCGGGAAGGTCAGCAGGACCACCGTCAGGACGATGAAGCCGAGCCAGCCCAGCCCGAGCAGGAGCAACTGAGCGGTGGGGCCACGCATCCGGCCGGCGAGCGCGCCGAAGAACAGCACGGCCGCGAACCCGATGGTCAGGACCGTGTAGTTGTCGCCGCGCTGGTTGTAGCGCAGCGCCTGGACGAACTTCCGGTCGGCACGGGCGTCGGCGGCTGCGGCCTCGTCGAGCTCGGGGATCGCGTACTCGTCCAGGTCGAACGGTGTCGGGGCGGCCGCGGAGTTCTTGAGCGGTCGGGAGTCCAGCCAGATCGGGAAGGCGGTGGCGAGCGGCTCGGGGAAACGTTCCTGCAAGAAGTCGGCCAACTGCGTGTCGTCGTCCTGGTAGGCCTGGAGCCACTGGGTGAAGAGACCGGTCTGCACCGTCAGCTTGCGATTCGCGTCCGCTTCGAAGCGCGCGGCGACGATCCTGCTCGAGGACGCCTGCGAGAACGAGATCGACATGGCGCCGCCCCACTTGCTGGCCTGGAATCCCGTCCACGCCGTCACGATCGCGGTGATCGACAGCAGGACCACGGCGATGATCTCGCGGGTGCTGTCGCTGGCAAGTGTGCGTCTCGTGCGGCCGCTGTCGTTCACGACAACATCGTGGCCCCGTCGGGCTCGCCACGCACGGCAGGGGAGTCGGCCGTGCACTCGTCGGCGGAGAAACCGGCGCTTGGACGAGGGTCTGGGGTACGTCGAGGCGGAACGCAGGGCCGCCTCCACGGCACCCCGATTTGGGCCAGCGGGACCGGTCCGGTAAAGTGGAGCGAGCGACGCGGGGTGGAGCAGTTCGGTAGCTCGCTGGGCTCATAACCCAGAGGTCGCAGGTTCAAATCCTGCCCCCGCTACCAAAAGTGAGTCGTTAGAACCACGGTCCTCTGAGGGCCGTGGTTCTTTCTTTTCCCATGAGAGGTGTCCTCGGGGCCGTTCTAGGGCCAGAAACGCGCGATTTCGGTCCTCTGGGCGCTTTCGGTGTTCGTGTCGTGGCAGATCGCGGAACGCATGTAGGCCACCCCTGTTCGGCGATTCGTCCACCTCTGGGACGGCATAGAGGCCACTAGTTCTGATTTGACGGATTTGGGTGGTCTTCCGCTCGCGTTCGAGATCGGACGCCAGGCTGGTCGACCTCGGGGCAGTCCCCCCTGCCGTGCCGGTGCGGACTGATTTGAGAGTGAGGGCCATTGCGTACGTCTCCGTCTTTTTACCAACAGTTCATAGACCCACGGTGAGCCGCCGCACCGACAGTTTCGGTCAACCGTCGGCACGTCCTCGATCGAGCATGGCGGGATATGGGATCCGCCACAGATAAGGTCGCGATGTGTCCGCCCCGTTTCCCCGCGTCGACGTGTCAGCGTGGGAGGTCGACGAGTTCGGCGAGCCCGGAGGCGACACGGGCAAGGACTGGCTTTTCGATCCAGCAACCCACGAACGTTGGCTGTTCAAGTCCGTGACGGTGAAGGAAGTCCCGCTCAAGAGCGGAATCGGCGGCACTCGGTCGTATCGACGCGGCGAGGATTGGGCCGAGAAGATCTGCGCCCAGCTTGCTCACCTGGTCGGCCTGCCGGCGGCCCAGGTCGAACTCGCGGTCAAGGAGGGCGTGGACGGCAGCATGTCGCGGTCCATCCGACCGAACGATTGGGAATTGCACGGCGGTAGCGCCAGACTTGCCGAGATCGATCCCGCCTACGTCGCGTGGAGCGAGACGAACAAGGTCAAGAACCGCATCGGTCACAACTTGGACAACATCGAGACGGTCCTTCGAGATGTCGCCCCGCCGATGGGTTGCTCCGAGTTCACCGCGATGGAGGTGTTCTCCGGCTACCTGCTGTTCGACGCCTGGGTCGCGAACACGGACCGTCACGACCACAACTGGGCAATTCTCAAGTCGGACCGAGGTGAGTACGTCCTGAGCCCAAGCTTCGATCACGGATCTGCGCTCGGGTCGGGCATGGAAGCAGTTCGGCACGGGTCGACGAACACTGGCCAGTGGGTTCGCAATGGGAAAGCCCACCGCTTCCAAGACGGCGCCGACAGGGATCTCCTCGACCTGGCGTGGGATGCACTGGGACGGATTCGGCCTGAGATCCGCGCGCACTGGGTGACGGCCGTCACCACCGTGAACGCAGATACTTGGCGGCATCTGATCGACAGAACGGCGATTCTGTCGGACGACACGAGTACCTTTGTGAACGAAGTACTGAAGGAGAATCAGGAGAGGATCGCCCATGAGTACCAGCGCCATGCTGACTCGTGAGGCCGGCCATGCCCACGAGGCGGGAGGCCGACTTCTCGTCACCGTGCGACGCCCGGACAATGCAGGAATCGGACGCTACTTTCGGCTCGGGTTCCTGTCCCACATGGATGACAGCTATCGCTTCTCCTACCTTCGGTCGGCTGTCCAAGACAGCGATTTCCGACCCATCTTCGGGTTCGGCGAGACCGACCGGGTGTATGAGTCCCACGACCTTTTTCCGATCTTCGGCGAGCGGATCATGAGCGCGAGGCGTCCGGAACGCCCCGCCTATCTCAGATCACTCAATCTCGATGACGACAGTGAACCGTGGGAGATTCTCGGCAGATCGGGCGGACGCCGAACGGGCGACACCATCGAGGTCATTCCGGAACCGGTGGTTGCTGCAGACGGATCATTCGCGGCGACCTTCCTCGTCCACGGAATCCGCCACCGCGACGAGCACAACCAAGGGCAGATCTCCGCCCTGCGGCGGGGCGTTCGCCTCATTCTCGAGGAGGACCCCACGAACGAAGCGAACTGTCTCGCCGTCAAGGTTCTGAACGGTCAGCGCGTGCACCTCGGATTCGTGCCCGACCCGTTGGCTGAATTCGTCTGCCGGACGCTGCCGAGTGACCCGGAGATGTTCGTTGTCCAGGCGAACGGACCTGAGACGCCGCCGCACCTGCGATTGCTGGTGCGCTTGGAAGGATCGCTTCCCGCCGGTGAACGCGCCTTCCAAGGAACCGATTGGGAGACGTTCTAAGCACTCGTCCACAGTCCAGACCTCTCCACCGTTCGGACCCTGGCTGGAGCCCGTAAGGTGCTGTGCAAATGAGTGACGAACAGCCGCTGATCGGTCTTGACATTGAAACGGACACGAGCGCCGTTTCGGATGTCGAACGTGCTCGCGGATTCACCTCCCGCGGATTGGATCCTCGGATCACGCCGATTGTGGCGCTCTCCGTGGCCAAACGGAATGAGCATGGCGATCTCGTCTGTGAGGTGTGGACCGGCGACGAAGCGAAGATTCTCGAGCAGACGCAGTCCTGGCTGGAGAAGCAGCCGCACAGTATTCTCGTCACATGGAACGGGTCGGTCTTCGACCTTCCCTTCATAGACGCCCGCGCGGGCCACACGGGAGTGAACCTCGATCTCAGGTTGACGCATCATCCCGGCATTGTCCCGAAGTACCAATCCACTCCCGGTTACTACGGGGGATACGACGCATCTTGGGCGGGCCACGCCACTCGCGACATCGCGTACGAAGTCAAAGGGGTCGCCGAAAGACGGGGGGTTGAGTGGTCGCTGAAACCTTTCGCCAGGTCTGTCGGGTTGGAACCTGTCGAAGTCGATCGCGACGCAATTCACGAACTCGACGAGTCTGACCTCCGAACATACGTCGCCTCCGACGCAGCTATGACCCTGCTTGTAGCGGAACGCTTCAGTGGCAGAGGCCGGCCCGCCTAGACTGATCTGGGAATCGGTCGACAGCATCACCCTTGAAGAGGGAGACATCGACCACCTGATGGTCACCCGCTGCGGAGGGATCGTGGCAATCGACTCGAAGTGGCGCAACGACACTGCGCCCGCACCTGGAAGAGATGGCTCGTTCCTCGGCGCGGACCGCCGTCCGCGCCGAGGGCGTGGTTCGATCCATGATCGACCGACAGCGAGGCGGTCGACGCTCGCCTGGCGCCTCTGTGAGAGTCACGCCGTTCATCGTTCTGTGGGGCTCAATCCAAGGACAGGTCCCGACAGATGCGCAGGTCGGCGCCGTCCGGTGCATTGCCGGTCACGACCTCCTCCGTTGGCTGCGAGACCTCGAGGGCGACCTGATCAGCGAGGAGGCGGCGAAGGACGTCTTGGAGCGTATGGAGGGCTTCAGATCGCGGACCTGGGAGTCGGCGACCTCGACTGAGCGGCCGTGATTCCACGGGCGTTCCCGCTTTTGGGTCGTGCCTGATTTTGAGGTCGCTGGTACGGCGGGTTCGCCAAGAGCAGGACGGGAACTTACGAAGCGAGGCCCGCCCGACGGAGTAGCCAGATTGCGTTGTCGAAAGTCAGCGCGGGAGCTATCTCGCGTCCGAGGATGGTGAAGGTTCCCATGGACTGATACAGCATCAGATCACCCTCAGGGTTGAGCCGGTGCCCGTCCCATCGGACTTTCGCGTGGCGAGTGGAGAGGCCAGCCTTGAGGAAGGCGATGCCTACTGTCGGAGCGATTCCAGAGCACTCGACTTCCCAGCGGACGATCTGCTCGGGGCTGATGAATCCGTGGACTAACCACTCGTCGGTACGGCGCCGGGCGTCGTCGTACTCGTCGAGGTACGGCGGGACATGGGCGTGCGCGCGCTCGAGGAAATGCTGCGTTGCGGCATCGACCTCTCCTCGATATCGCTTGCCTCGACGGCTCTCACGCTTGAGCCTCTCGACCTCCTGCTCCAAGGTCTCAGGCCTGGGGCGCGCAAATGGGTTGGGTCTCTGCCGACGAGCAGGTGGAACCACTGGTAGCCCGGCCAGATGCTGGCGGAGTCTTCGCACTTCTTCGGCCTCGACTGTCGATGAGGCGGACCTCACGTGGCAGCCAATCTCTCTGAGTTTCAGCTGAACCTCGCTCGGCGTGAGGTCGAGATCTTTCGCAAGTTGGTGGACTCGAATTGCCATGTGTCGCCTCCGCGCCTCTATGACTGCAGCGTGACTCAAGGCTAGAACTCGGCACCGACAGAGCCAAGAAGACTCCACAGGTCGGTGGATTCTTCGCGGCACCGATGCTGAGTCGCCCGGATATACCCGATCGTCAGCAATTCCGAGGACGACCGTCGTGACTTCTGGTTCCAGTGTTTCACTATGGACTCGGTGCGTTCTGGCGGAGTGCAGGGTCCGCGGTAGGTCAAGTCCCTCGTAGTGGTGTAGTGCTGCGTTCCTTCGGTGGGGTTGTTCAGG
>CAYYQO010000050.1:8286-17485 GCA_964473845.1 uncultured Aeromicrobium sp. | reverse complement strand
CCATGGTCGCCAGGTCGCGCACGTCGACGGTCAGCGAACACTGCCGGACGTATCCTTCGACCGTCGAGACGGGGTCTTCGATGAGGCCGTACGCGGCCATGAGGTGGGCGAGCGCGAGGTTCCGGTGCGTCGAACCCATCTCGGAGGCGAAGACGGCCTCGTCGACCACGAGTTCCCGGCCCGCGAGGCGCGATGCGAAGTCGGCGAACCGGTCGAAGGAGCCGACCAAACCGTGGGTCGCGATCGCACCGGCGTTGATCATGGGATTGCGCGGATGACCCGACTCCGGGTCGAGCGAGATCTCGTTGAACGCCTCACCCGAGGGCTCGACGTCGATCCGGTCGAGCACCGCCTCGATGCCCAGGTCCTCGATCGCCAGCGCATAGGCGAACGGCTTCGACATCGACTGGATCGTGAATCCGTGGGATTCGTCGCCCGCAGCGTGGTGCGCGTCGTCGACCGTGCTGATCGCGATACCGGCCAGCGAAGGATCCACCCGGGCCAGTTCCGGGATGTAGTCCGCCGGCACACCCGAGGTCACGCCGGCGCAGGCCTGCAGCACCTCGGCGAGATAGTCCGGGACCGGCGATCGCATCAGCGGCGTTCGCGCTTCTTGCGCGGGCGCTGCTCCAGGTGGATCGGGCTGCCCACGAATCCGAACTCCTCACGCAGGCGGCGTTCGATGAAGCGCAGGTAGCCCGCTTCGAGCTTGCCCGAGGTGAACAGCACGAACAGCGGCGGAGCGGTGGATGCCTGCGTACCGAACAGGATCTTCGCCTGCTTGCCGCCACGCACGGGGTGCGGGTGCTCGGCGACCAGACGTCCCAGGAACGCGTTCAGGGCACCGGTCGACACCCGCGTCTCCCAGCCGTCCAAGGCGGCATCCAGTGCTCGCACCAGCCGATCGACGTGCCAGCCCGTGCGCGCCGCGACGTTCACCCGGGGAGCCCACGGGATCTGGACGAGGTCGCGTTCGATCTCACGCTCCAGGTAGAAGCGGCGCTCGTCATCGACGAGGTCCCACTTGTTGAAGGCCAGGACGACGGCGCGCCCGGTCTCCTCGATCGTGTTGATGATCCGCAGATCCTGCTCGGTGATCGACTCGCTCGAATCGATGACCATGACAGCAACCTCGGCCCGCTCGATCGCGGCCGACGTGCGCAGGCTGGCGTAGTACTCGTGACCGGATGCCTCGCGGACGCGCTTGCGGATGCCGGCGGTGTCGATGAAGGTCCAGACGCGGCCGCCCAGTTCGACGAGCTCGTCCACAGGGTCGACGGTCGTGCCGGAGACGTTGTCGACCACGACGCGGTCCTCGCCCGCGAGCTTGTTCAGCAGGCTGGACTTGCCGACGTTCGGCTTGCCGACGATCGCGATCCGGCGGGGTCCGCGGGGAGCGTCGAAGTCCTCGGCCGGCGCCTCGGGCAACGCCTCGAGGATCGCGTCGAGCATGTCGCCGCTGCCTCGTCCGTGCAGGGCGGAGACAGGGAACGGCTCGCCCAGGCCGAGATTCCACAGTGAGGCGGCCTCGAGTTCGCCCTTCTGGTCGTCGACCTTGTTGGCCGCGAGGATCACGGGCTTGTCGGCCTGCCGCAGCATCTTGACGACGCGGTCATCGATGTCGGTCGCTCCGACGGTGGCGTCCACGACGAACAGGATCGCGTCGGCGACGGAGATGGCGACCTCGGCCTGGGCCGCGATGCGCTCGGCCATTCCCTTGGCATCGGGGTCCCAGCCACCGGTGTCGACCACGGTGAAAGCACGGCCGTTCCAGATCGCATCGTAGGAGACGCGGTCGCGGGTCACACCCGGAACATCCTCGACGACAGCCTCCCGCCGACCGATGATGCGGTTGACGAGCGTCGACTTGCCGACATTGGGACGGCCGATGACGGCGAGAACTGGCTGTGTGGACACCCCTAGAGCCTATCTGGCGTACGGAATGATGGACGCCATGCGTTCCCGGGCACAGATCATGGCAGCGACCGTGCGACTCATCGAGGCCGACGGGTTCGCCGCAGTCAACGTCTCTGCGGTCGCCCGCGAGGCCGGAGTGACCCGTCAGACGGTCTACTCGAACTTCGGCACGCTGCCCGAACTGGTCTCCGAAACGATGATGACGACCGTGTTCGAGGCCTACGAGACCGTCCGCGAACGCACGGACGCCGCGGGCACCGCCCGCGAGTTCGTCGTCGAACTCGTCGTCGCCGCACGGGCCGTCCTGCGTGATCGCCCGGTGCTGGCTGCCCTGTTGCGGCCCGACGCGGACAACCCTGTCTTCGAGGTCGACATGATGCGGCGCGCCGTGCCCGCGGCACGGATGGCTCTCGGCCCGATCCTGGAGTGGTCTCCCGGCCTGGAGCCGCATCTCGACGAGATCGCCGAGATGCTCGTCCGTTTCGCGCTGTCGCTGTTGCTGTTCGACTCCGATCTCATCGGCGATGAAGCGGGCCTCCGCCGCGTCGTCGACCGCTGGCTGGGACAGACTGTCACTCTGCTTGACACTTAGGGTTACACCTGTCTAGTTTCACCGCTGTGACCCAGAACTCATCCGCGCCGGTCAGCCGACGCTCAGTCCTCGCTTCCGGTGCCGTTCTCGGGGCCGCGGCCGCCATCGGCGCGACCGCCTCCCCCGCTTCAGCCGCTCGAATCCCGGTGACGCGCGAGGAACAGCGCGTCGTGATCATCGGCTCGGGGTTCGGCGGCGGTGTCGCGGCGTTGCGGTTCGCGCAGGCCGGTGTCCCGGTCGTGGTCCTCGAACGTGGCAGGCGATGGCCCACGGGACCCAACGCGAAAACCTTCCCGACGTTGTCCAGCCTGGATGAGCGTGCCCTCTGGTACGGCTCGGCGAACCAGGTGTACGGCAAGCCGGTCTCGCTCGCCCCGTACGTCGGCCTCCTCGAAGCGGTCACCGGTTCCCACATGACCGCGATGTGCGCCGCCGGCGTCGGTGGCGGCTCGCTGGTCTACCAGGGGATGACGCTGCAGCCGAGCGAGGAGCTCTTCAACCGTTGCCTACCGCCGGCACTGGACTACCGGCGCATGGCGGCCGTCCACTATCCGCGCGTCGCACAGATGCTGAAGTTGCAGACGGCCCCGGACGAATTGATCGACAGTCCCACGTACAAGCCAGCCCGGATCTTCGCCAAACACGTCCAGCGCGAGGGCTACCAGCTCGAGAAGATCCCCATGCCGATCGACTGGTCCTGGGCCCTGCGCGAACTCAAGGGCGAAATGAAGCCCGCCTACACGAACGGCGACAGCGCCCTCGGCGTCAACAACGGCGGGAAGCACTCCGTCGACGTCACCTACATCCAGCAGGCCGAGGCCACGGGCCGCGTGCAGGTGCTGATCCAGCACAACGTGATCGACATCGAACGCGCCAAGGACGGACGCTGGGTCGTGCACGTCGACCGCACGGACGAGCGCGGCACGATCCTCGAGAAAAAGATCATCACGACCAAGACCCTCGTCATGGCAGCCGGCAGCCTCAACACCACGAAGCTGCTGGTGCGATCGGTCGGCCGGGGCAGTATTCCGAAGATCGACGGCCTCGGCACGAACTGGGGCACAAACGGCGACCGGATCTACCTGTGGACGAGCCTGGCCGAGGACTTCGGGGCGGTCCAGGGCGGCCCGGTGGTCTACGGCACCAAGGACTGGTCGAATCCCGACCGGGCGAACACGATCATCCAGGCGTCCATCCCCGGCCTCGGGATCAACGTGCGCTCGACCATGATGGTCGGCTTCGGCGTCAGCGACGCGCGCGGTACGTTCGCCTACAACTGGTTGACCGACGAGGCGAAGCTGAGTTGGCCCCGCAACGGGGACGCGAAGTTGTTCGACGCGATCCACGCCCGGGCGAAGCGCATCGCCGCGCCCTGGGGCACGCTCACCGACACGAACAGCATCGTGCCGAGCACGTGGCACCCGCTCGGCGGCGTCGCGATGGGCACCTCGTGCGACCTCGAAGGACGGGTCAACGGCATGCCCGGCCTCTACGTGCTCGACGGAGCGTTGATCCCCGGCACCACGGCCGCCTGCAACCCGTCGATGACCATCGCCGCCGTGGCCGAACGGGCCATGGACGAGATCGTCAGGAACGACGTCGGAACGCTGATCTAGCTGATCGGCTCGGCGAACTGAGCCGCGTACAGGCGCTGGTAGGCACCCTCGGCAGCGATCAGTTCGTCGTGTGAGCCCTGCTCGACGATGCGGCCGGCCTCCATCACGACGATCAGGTCGGCGTCGCGGATCGTCGACAGCCGGTGAGCGACGACGAAGCTCGTCCGGCCGCTGCGCAATCCGTTCATCGCGTCCTGCACGAGCGCCTCGGTGCGGGTGTCGACCGAACTGGTCGCCTCGTCGAGCACGAGGATCGCCGGGTTGGCCAGGAAGGCGCGCGCGATCGTCAGCAACTGGCGCTGGCCGGCACTCACTCCCCCGCCCTCGTCGTCGATCACCGTGTCGTATCCGTCGGGCAGGGTCCGGACGAAGTGGTCGACCGAGGCCGCCCTCGCCGCCGCGAGGATCTCCTCCTCCGTCGGGTCGTCGGCGCCGTAGGCGATGTTCTCGCGGATCGTGCCCGAGAACAGCCACGTGTCCTGCAGGACGACCCCGAAGTCGTCGCGCAACTCCCGCCGGCTCATCTCGGCGATGTCGACCCCGTCCAGCGTGATGCGGCCCCGGTCCACCTCGTAGAACCTCAGGACCAGGTTCGTCAGCGTCGTCTTGCCCGCACCTGTCGGACCGACGATCGCGATGGTCTGGCCCGGTTCCGCGACCAGCGACAGGCCTTCGATGAGCGGCTCGTCCGTGTACGAGAAGTCGACGTCCTCGAACACGACGCGGCCCCTCAACGGATCCGGTTCGGGCGCGTTCGGGTCGTCCGGGCTCTCGCGCGACTCGTCGAGGAACGCGAACACCCGCTCGGCCGAGGCCATGCCGGACTGCAGCAGGTTCACCATGGCCGCGACCTGGGTCAGCGGTTGGGTGAACTGCCGCGAGTATTGGATGAAGGCCTGCACCGACCCCAGCGACAGCGAACCCGTCGCGACCCGCAGGCCACCGACGACGGCGACCAGGACGTAATTCAGGTTCGACACGAACATCATGAGCGGCTGGATGACGCCCGAGATGAACTGCGCCCGGAACGACGCCCCGAACAGCGCGTTGTTCGTCGTGGCGAACTCGTCCTCGGCAGTCTGCTGGTGGCCGAACACCTTGACGACCTCGTGGCCGGTGAACGATTCCTCGATGTGGGCGTTGAGGCGACCCGTCTCGGTCCACTGCGCCACGAACTGCGGTTGGGACCGCTTCATGACCGCGCCCGTGATGGCGATGGCCACCGGGATCGTCACGATCGCGATCACCGTGAGCAGCGGCGAGATCCACAGCATCATCGCGAGCGTCCCGATCACCATGAGAATGCTCGTGATCATCTGGCTCAGCGTCTGCTGCAGCGACTGCGAGAGGTTGTCCAGGTCGTTCGTCGTCCGCGACATGATCTCGCCGCGTTCCTGGCGGTCGAGGTACTCCAGCGGCAGGTGATTCAGCTGATCCTCGACGTCGTTGCGCAGATCGGCGACCATGCGCTGGACCACCGTCGTCGAAAGGACGCCTTGGAACCACATGAACAACGACGACGCGACGTAGAGCAGGCACACGATCGCCAGCACGGTGCCGAGCCGACCCATGTCGATGCCCTCACCGGGCCGCAGGTCCAGCGACCCGACGAGCTCGGCGAGCTGGTCCTGTCCGTCGGCCCGCAGCGAGGCGACCGCCTCGGCCTTGGTCATGCCCGCGGGGAACCGACTGGAGATGAACCCGTCGAAGATGATGTCGGTCGCGTGACCCAGCACCTTCGGCCCGATCACCGACAGCGTCACGCCCAGCACGCCGAAGAGCGCGAGCGAGAACACCGCCAGCCGATTCAGCAGCAGCCTGCGGAAGACGCGACTGAACGTGGCCTTGAAGTTGCTGGGCTTGGCCGGCTGCTGCGCCCCGTGCCAACTCATCGTGCCTCCTCTGCCGAGAGCTGCGACAGCACGATCTCGCGGTAGACCGCACAGTCGTCCATGAGTTCGGTGTGCGTGCCCGTACCGACGACCCGCCCCTCGTCCAGGACAACGATCCGGTCGGCCTGGCGGATCGTGCTGATCCGCTGCGCGACGATCACGACGGCCGTGTCCGCGGTGACCTCGCGCAACGCACCCCGCAGGGCTGCGTCCGTGGCGTAGTCGAGGGCCGAGAACGAGTCGTCGAACAGGAAGATCCGGGGCTGCTTCACGATCGCGCGGGCGATGGCGAGACGTTGGCGCTGACCACCGGAGAAGTTGGCACCGCCTTGGCTGACCGGGGCGTTGAGCCCCTCGGGCAGCGCTCGCACGAACTCGTCGGCCTGCGCGATGCGCAGCGCCTCCCACAGTTCGTCGTCCGTGGCATCGGCCTTGCCGAACCGCAGGTTGCCGGCGATCGTGCCGCTGAACAGCAGTGCCTTCTGGGGAACGAGGCCGATGGACTTCCACACGTCGGCAGGACGGACGTCGCGTACGTCGTGGTCGTCGATCTTCACCTGACCTGCGGTGACGTCGAAGAGCCGTGCCACCAGACCCAGGACGGTCGACTTGCCGCTGCCGGTCGAACCGACGATGGCGGTGGTCTCGCCCGGCCTCGCCCGGAACGACACGTCCGAGACGACCGACTGCTCGGCGCCCGGGTAGGCGAAGGAGGCGTTCTGCACGTCGATACGACCGCCGGTGAGGTCCACCTGGGCGACGTCGGCGGACATGTCGATCGCGGGTTCGGTGTGCAGCACCTCGGTGATCCGCTCGGCCGACACCTCGGAGCGCGGCCACAGCATGAACATGAAGGTCGCCATCATGACGGCCATCAACGTCTGAATCAGGTACTGCTGGAACGCGGTGAGCTGACCGATCTGCAGGTCGCCGCCGCCGATGCGGCTGGCGCCCCACCACAGCACCAGCACGACGGACAGGTTCATGATCCCCATGAGCAAGGGGAAGAAGATCGCCATGAGGCGTCCCGCACCGACCGCCACCTGGCGGTTCAGTTCGTTCGCGTCGCCGAAACGCTCCGCCTCGCGGTCCTCGCGGACGAAGGCCCGCACGACCCGCACACCGGTGATCTGTTCACGCATGATCTGGTTCAGCGTGTCGATCCGGACCTGCATGAGCCGGAACAGCGGCCGCATTCGCCAGATGATCAGTCCCAGAGAGACGACCAGCACCGGTAGGACGATCAGGAAGACGCCCGACAACGGGACGTCCTCACGCAGCGCCATGATGAGTCCGCCGATGCCCGTGATCGGGGCCGCCACCAGCATCGTCAGTCCCATGAACAGCAGCAACTGGACCTGCTGGACGTCGTTCGTGTTCCGGGTGATCAGCGTCGGTGCGCCGAACGACGCCATCTCGCGACTGCCGAAGGACTGGACCCGACCGAAGACGGCGGCGCGCAGGTCGCGGCCGACGGCCATGGCGACGCGCGAGCCGATGAAGACCGCGACGACGTTGCACACGACCTGCAGCACCGTGACCGCGAGCATGAGTCCGCCGACGCGCCAGATGTGGCCGACATCGCCCTTCGCGACGCCCTCGTCGATGATGTCGGCGTTGAGGCCGGGCAGGTAGAGGGTGGCGAGGGTCTGGACCAACTGGAAGAGGCAGACCACCAGGACCGGGACCCGGTAGGGCCGGAGGTGGTGCCGAAGAAGCGCGATCAGCACCTGATCAGACTACGAGTCCCTCCATGAGCCAGATCACGCACCCGGGTGGAACCGGTCCAGGAATTCCTCGGCGATCTGGTCCGGCGAGTTCGTGACGTCGATCACGACGCCGTGTTCGCCCGGCTCCAGCGGTTCCAGGGTCGCCTCCTGTGATTCCAGCAGGGACGACGGCATGAAGTGGTCGCGTTGCTCCATCCGCGAGCGGATCAGGGCACGCTCGCCGACCAGATGCAGGAACACCACCCGTGGTGCGTGCCGGACGAGCACGTCGCGATGGGCTCGGCGCAGCGCCGAGCAACTGATCACTCCGCCTGACGTGTCGTGCTGGCTGAGCCAGACCCCGATCAGTTCCAGCCAGGGCCGGCGATCCGCGTCGGTCAACGGCCGACCGGCGGCCATCTTCTCGATGTTCGACGCCGGATGGTGGTCGTCCCCGTCGGAGTACGGGACGCCGGCCCGCTCGGCCACGATGCGGCCCACGGCCGACTTGCCGACTCCCGAGATCCCCATGACGACGACCAACGGAGCACTCATGCTCCAGAGGCTAGAGCAGGTCGCGCAGTTCCTTGGGCAACTCGAAATCGTCCGGTGTCGCGTTCTGGTCGAAGCCGAAGGCGTTGGCACCCGGCGGCTTCGCGGGCTCGGCCTGGGCGGCCGCGGCACGCTTGGCCGGGTTGCCGGACACGCGCTTGCCCTTCTTCTTGCTCTTGTTCTGCTTGGGCTGGCGTGCGCCGGCACGCTTGCCGCCGCCGAGACCTGGCATGCCGGGAGCCCCGGGTGCACCGGGCATCCCGGGCATGCCGCCACCCTTGGCCATGCGCTGCATCATCTTGGCGGCCTCGAAGAAACGGCTCACGAGCTGATTGACGTCACTGACCTGGGTGCCGGAACCGCGGGCGATACGCGCGCGGCGCGAACCGTCGATCATCTTCGGGTTGTCGCGCTCGGCCGGCGTCATCGACCGGATGATCGCCTTGATCTTGTCGAGGTCCTTCTCGTCGAAGTTCGACAGCTGGTCCTTGAACTGGCCCATGCCGGGCAGCATGCCCAGCATCTTGGTCATCGAGCCCATCTTCGACAGGGCTTCCATCTGCTGCAGGAAGTCGGCCAGTGTGAACGAGCCGCCCGCGACCTTCTCGGCCGCCTCAGCGGCCTGGTCGGCGTCGAAGACCTTTTCGGCCTGCTCGATGAGCGTCAGGACGTCGCCCATGTCGAGGATGCGCGACGCCATCCGGTCGGGGTGGAAGACGTCGAACTCGTCCAGCTTCTCGCCGGTCGAGGCGAACATGATCGGGCGGCCGGTGACCGAACGCACCGACAGGGCGGCACCACCACGGGCGTCACCGTCGAGCTTCGACAGCACCACGCCGGTGAAGTCGACGCCCTCGAGGAACGCCTGCGCCGTGGCGACGGCATCCTGGCCGATCATCGCGTCGATGACGAACAGCACTT
>CAYYQO010000050.1:0-8276 GCA_964473845.1 uncultured Aeromicrobium sp. | reverse complement strand
GCACTTCGTCGGGGTTCGTGGCGGTGCGGATGTCCGCGGCCTGCTTCATCAGCTCGGCGTCGATCGCCAGCCGGCCCGCGGTGTCGATGATCACGACGTCGTGCAGCGTCCGCTTCGCCTCGGCGGCGGCGTCGCGGGCGACCCGGACGGGATCGCCGATGCTCTGGGTGCCGGAACCGGTCTGGACCGCTCCGACGTTGCCGGCCTCGGGCGCGAAGACCGTGACGCCGGCCTGCTCGCCGACGACCTGCAACTGGGTGACGGCGTTGGGTCGCTGCAGGTCGGCCGCGACGAGCATCGGCGAGTTGCCCTGCTCCTTGAGCCAGCGACCCAGCTTGCCGGCCAGCGTGGTCTTGCCGGCGCCCTGCAGGCCGGCCAGCATGATCACGGTCGGCGGGTTCTTGGCGAACCGGATCCGTCGCGTCTCGCCACCGAGGATGCGGACCAGTTCGTCGTTGACGATCTTGATGACCTGCTGCGCGGGGTTGAGCGCTTGGCTCACCTCGGCGCCGCGAGCCCGCTCCTTGACGTTGGCGATGAACTCGCGCACGACGGGCACGGCGACGTCCGCGTCGAGCAGCGCGACGCGAATCTCGCGCGCCACCGCATCGATGTCGGCGTCGGACAGCTTGCCCTTGCCCCGGAGACTCTTGAATGCCGACTGGAGCCGGTCCTGCAGCGAATCGAACATAGGCTCCTAGCCTAGCGTCACGCCTCCAGCAGGGCGTCGACGAACTCCTGCGGATCGAACGGCGCCAGGTCGTCGGGGCCCTCACCCAGTCCGACGAACTTCACCGGGACGCCGAGTTCGCGCTGGACGGCGATCACGATGCCGCCCTTCGCCGTGCCGTCGAGCTTGGTCAGGACGATGCCGGTGACCTCGACGACCTCGCTGAAGACGCGGGCCTGCGTCAAGCCGTTCTGGCCGGTCGTCGCGTCGATGACCAGGAGAACCTCCGTGACCGGCGCGAGCTTCTCGACGACCCGCTTGACCTTGCCGAGTTCGTCCATGAGGCCGGACTTCGTGTGGAGCCGGCCCGCGGTGTCGACCAGGACGACGTCGCTGCCGTTGGCGATGCCCTGCGAGACGGCCTCGAAGCCGACGCTGGCGGGATCGGCACCCTCGGTGCTGCGCACGACCGGGACGCCGACGCGCGCGCCCCAGGTCTCGAGCTGATCGGCCGCTGCCGCGCGGAAGGTGTCGGCCGCGCCGAGCAGGACGGACTTCTCCTCGGCGACCAGCACCCGGGCCAGCCGGCCGACCGTCGTGGTCTTGCCGGTGCCGTTGACGCCGACGACCAGCACGACGCCGGGCAGGTCGTCATCACCCGTCGAGTGCAGGTGGCGCTCCAACGACGGGCCCACGAGGCTCAGCAACTCCTCGCGCAGCACCTCCTTGGCGCGACCGGGGTCGTTGGCGCCCTCCGCGGCGAGTCGTGTCCGCAGGTTCTGGACCAGCTCGGTCGTCGGACCCACGCCGACATCGGCGGTCAGCAGCGCGTCCTCGATCTCCTCCCACTGGTCCTCGGTCAGGTCCCCGCCGCCGAGCAGGGTGAGCAGGCCGCGACCGAGGGAGGACTGGGAGCGGGCGAGGCGCGAGCGCAGCCGGGACAGCCGGCCCTGCGGGGTCTCAGGAAGCTCGACCGCGGGCTCTGGTTCCTCGACCAAGACGCCCGCTTCGAGTTCCTCGATCTCGTCGAGTTCGACCTCGCGCAGTTCGGGGTGCTCGATCTCGCGCTCGGTCAGCTCGTCGAGCACGTCCGGCGGCGGCAGTTCCCGGCGGTTGGAGGCAACGAGGTACGAGATGCCCCCACCGAGCAGGACGACTGCGACGGCGATCAGGACGACAAGGGTCGTGGTGGTCACATGCCCACCCTAGACATCTCGTCTCCCGTTCTCGACGCGACGTGGACGACGTGCGGGAACTTTGCCAGGACCGCTGGACTGTGGGTGATGAGGATCAGACTGCGGTCCCGCAGCGCACGTACGTCCGCGATGAGGGCCTCGGCCGTCGGGGCGTCGAGGTGCTCCGTCGGCTCGTCCAGCACCAGGATGCGATGGTCGGCCAGCAACAGGCGCGCCAGGCAGAGTCGCTGGCGTTCCCCGCCCGAGAGCCGTCCGCCGTGCTCGCCGACGGGAGTGTCGAGGCGTTCGGGCATGGCGTCGACGGCGTCGAGCAGTCCGGCGGATGCGAGAGCGGACCTCATCTGCTCGTCCGTAGCCGTCGGGTCCGCGATCCGCAGATTCTCCCGGATGGAAGTGTCGAACACGACGTCGTCCTGGCCGAGGTATCCGATCCGGCGCCGGACGTCGGCGGCGCTGAGCCGATCGAGAGGAACCCCACCGAGCCGGATCTCGCCCGCCCAGGTCGGCAACATGCGCAGCAGGGCGTATGCGAGCGTCGACTTCCCGACCCCGCTGGGGCCCGTGAGAGCCACTTCCGCGCCCTCGCCCAGACTCCACGCGACGGGCGCCGTGACCGGACCGTTCCAGCCAGCCTCGACGTGGTCGACGACCAGGTCGTACGCCGTGGGCAGTTCCACGGGTGTCACCGGATCCTCCACGGGATTCGCGAGCGTCGTGAGCGCGTCCAGCCTGGCGGCAGCGGCGCTGACCTCGGGCCGGATCCGCTCGGCCTCGGCCCAGCCGTCCAGCGGTTCGATGAGCGCGATGGGCGCCAGGAGGATCACCCCGATCACGACCGGGCCGGGACCTGCCGACCACGCGGCGAGGACGGCCACCGCGACGCCGGTCGTCGCCAGGACGATCGCCGATCCGACGCCGCCGACGCGGGCTCCGACGACCTGGGCCGTCCGGGCGTCGCGGGTCGCTGCATGGGCGCGGGCCATCGCCCCGTCGGCCGCGCCGAACGCGACGAGCTCACGGGCCGCGACCGCCGCTGCGGCGGCCTCGGCCGAGAGCCGGCCCTGGGCCTCGGTCTGGGCGCCTCCGGTCCGGACGGCGGACCTCAGTGCCACAGCCGTCAGCGTCACGCCGGCGAGGATCACGAGACCCGAGCGCGCGTCGATACCGCCCACGACCACGATGACGACGGCCGTGGCGGCCAGTCCGACCCACCATGGCACGCGTATCCGCAACAGCCGGTCCTGCATCCGCCCGACGTCCCCCACGACCCGGCTGACGACGTCGCCCCGGCGCAGATCGCCGAGGCCCGCCGGCGCGGCACGGTCGAGATCGACGTAGGTCCGGACGCGCTGCTCGACGGCGTCGGCGAGCGCGACGTCATGCGTCACGAGGCGTTCCGCGTACCGCAGGACCGATCGGGAGATGCCGAAGAACCGGACCGACACGATCGCGACCATGAGGTACAGCACGGGCGGCTGCTCGGCTGCCCGAACGATGAGCCACGCCGCGGCCAGCAACAGGCCCACCGCCGCGAGCTGGGCGGCCACCCCCAAGGAGACGCCCAGGGCCAGGCGGGTGCGCCGCGAGTACCGGCGAGTCATCGGGCCACCTCGACGATCCTGTCGGCCGCAGCGATCGATTCCGGACGATGCGTCACGACGACGACGGTCGCGCCGCACGACCTGAGCGCCGCGAGCACCACGGCCTCGTGGTCGGCGTCCAGTCCGGCCGTGGGTTCGTCGAGCAGCACGAGCCACGTGTCGTCACGGCGGACTCGCAGCAGTGCGCGCGCGACGGCGAGACGGCGCCGCTCCCCTGCCGACAGATCGGTTGTCCCCTCGCGGACCGTGCGGCCGAGGTCGACGGACAGCCCTGCATCGGCGGCCGCCACTTCGACCTCCCCCGCCTCCGGCGACTGACCCAGAGCGATGTTCTCGGCGATCGTCCCCCGGACCAAATGCGGCACCTGGGGCACCCACGCCACCTGCTCGCGCCAGGCCACGACGTCGAGGTCGGCCAAGGGCGTGCCGCCGATCGTGATCTCGCCCTCGTCGACGCGTTCGAAGCCCAGCAGCACGTCCAACAGCGTCGACTTCCCGCCGCCCGAGGGGCCGGTGATCGCGACGAACTCACCCGGCTCGACCCGCAGCCGGTCGATCGACATCGACGTCGCCGTGCGGCCACGGTGGGTGAGCCGGGCGCGATCGACCTCGATGGGTACGGCGCTCGTCGCGGGCGGGACGGTTCCGGTGTGGCGATCGTGGTCGAGCAGGTCGAGGATCTCCGTCGTGGCGGTGGCGCCCTCGGTGCTGTCGTGGAACATCGTGCCGACGCGCCGGACGGGCAGGTAGGCCTCGGGCGCGAGCAGCAGGACGAACATCGCATCCAGCAGCGCGAGATGGCCTTCCACGACGCGCAGGCCCACGCTGACCGCCACGAGGGCGACCGAGATCGTCGCGATGAGCTCCAGCACGAGCGACGACAGGAAGGCCAGTCGCAGCGCCCGCATCGACTCGGTCCGGTGCCGGGTCCCGACCTCGCGGATTCCCTGCTCCTGGCGGCGACCGAACACCTTGAGGACCACGAGTCCGTCGAGCACGTCGGAGAAGTGCCGCGAAAGTCGCTCCATGGCAGCCCAGCGACGTTCGACCTGGTCGCGGGTCAGCAGTCCCACCAGGGCCATGAAGACACCGATGAGCGGCAGGGTGACGACGATGATGAGCCCTGACAGCGGATCCACCCACCCGATCACGGCGATCACCGCGACCGGCACGATGACGGCGAGCGCGAGTTGCGGCAGGAACCGGCCGACGTAGCCGTCGAACGCGTCCATGCCCGGACCGAGCAGCGCCACGAGGCGTCCGCTCTCGGGACGCGGACCGACCCGGCGTGGATCGAGCAGGTCGTCGACGACCTCAGCCCGCAGCTCGGCCTTGACCCGGATCGCCGCCCGTTCGCTGACCACCCCGTGCGCCCAGGCGACGAGTGCCCGCAGCCCGAAGGCCACCGCGATCGCCGCGGGGAACAGCAGGATCTCGTCGCCGTCGAACCGGCGCGCCACGACCTGGGCGATGCACCAGGAGACGCCGATGACCAGCAGCGCGGTCATCGTGCCCAGCACGACCGACCACACCAGATGGGACCGAACGGTGCTGGAGCGGCGGACCAGCCTCGGATCCAGTGGCCTCACGACGGGATGTGGTGCACGCCGATGCGCTTCCGGAACACCCAGTACGACCACGACTGGTACAGCACCACGATCGGCGTGAAGACGACGGCGACCCACGTCATGATCTTGAGCGTGTACGGCGTCGACGACGCGTTCTCGACGGTGAGGCTGAAGGCCGGGTCCGTCGTGGAGGGCATGACGTTCGGGAACAACGCGACGAACAACATCACGACCACGAGCCCGATGGCGATCGCCGTGCCGAGGAACGCCCACCCGTCGCGGCCGGCCCTGCTGGCCACGAGACCCCCGACGAACGCCAGCGCCGCCAGGGCTCCGACCACCCACACGGAGGTCTTCTCGTGGCTCGAGGCGGTCCACACGATGAAGACGACCGTGAGCACGGCCGCGACGGCGCCCACGCGCTGGGCGAAGGCGTGTGCCCGGTCGCGGATGTCGCCCAGCGTCTTGAGCGCGACGAACACGGCTCCGTGCACGAGGAAGACCGTGAGCGTCACGAGTCCGCCCAACAGCGCGTACGGATTGAGCAGGTTGAAGAACCCGCCGGTGTATTCGTGCGCCGAGTCGATCGGCACTCCCCGCACGATGTTGGCGAACGCCACGCCCCACAACAAAGCTGGCAGGAACGATCCGACGATGATCGCCCAGTCCCAGCGGTCCCGCCATTCCTGCTCGGGCCGCTTGCCGCGGTACTCGAACGCGACGCCGCGGATGATCAGCGCGACCAGAATGATGAACAACGGCAGGTAGAACCCGCTGAACAGCGTGGCGTACCACTCGGGGAAGGCCGCGAACAGCGCACCGCCGCCGACCAGCAGCCACACCTCGTTGCCGTCCCACACGGGACCGATCGTGTTGATGAGGACACGACGTTCGCGCTCGTCCTTGGCCAGCAGTCCGACGAGCATGCCGACCCCGAAGTCGAATCCCTCCAGCACGAAGTAGCCGACGAACAGGACGGTGATCAGGATAAACCAGATCGTGGTGAGTTCCATGGAGCTCTCCTCAGTACGCGAACGCCAGCGGGGCGTCGGAGTCGTCGTCGTGCATCGTGGGCGGATTCGCCTCGGGCAAGCCCTTGCCGATGTAGTGCAGCAGCAGTTTTACCTCGACCAGGGCCAGCGCCCCGTAAAGCAGCGTGAAGCCGAGCATCGACGTCCAGACCTGGGCGGCCGAGACCGAGGGCGAGACGCCCGCTTCCGTGGGCATCAGTCCGAACACGACCCAGGGCTGGCGGCCCATCTCGGTGAAGATCCAGCCGAACGAGTTCGCGAACAGCGGCAGCAAGGGCAGGACCAGCGCGGTCCACAGCATCAGCTTCGTCGAACGCGCCGCCGGCGCCGGCACCCGTCCCTTGCGTAGCGCCCACAGGATCCACAGGCTGGCCGCCATGGCGACGAAGCCCAGACCCATCATGAGGCGAAAGCTCCAGTACGTGACCGGGATGTTCGGCGTGAAGTCGGTCAGGCCGGAGTCGGCGAAGGTCGTGCGGTACTCCTCGTTGAGCGAGTTGATGCCACGCACCTCGCCGTCGAACGAACCGGTACCCAGTTGCGACAGCAGGCACGGGATCTCGACGCTGAACAGCGGTCTCGAGCCGTCCAGCGTCCCGACCGTGAAGATCGAGAACGGAGCACAACTGTCGGCGTCTTCGTACAGCGCCTCGGCGGCCGCCATCTTCATCGGCTGGACCTCGGTCATGATCTTGCCCTGGATATCCCCCGTGATGACGACGCCGAGACCGGCGATCAGCAACGTCACCGCGCCGAGCCGCGCAGTACCGCGGAAAGCCTGTGGCTCGTGGTCGGGCCGCCGGATCAGGAACCAGACCGACACGGCAGCCACGAAGGCGCCGCCGACCATGAACGCCGCGAACAACGTGTGCGGCACGGTGATCAGTGCGACCTTGTTGGTCAGGACCGCCATGAAGTCATCCAACTCGGCCCGGCCGCGCTCCTGGTTCATGACAAATCCCACCGGGTTCTGCATGAACGAGTTCGCCGCCAGGATGAAATACGCGGACAAGGCAGTACCGATCGCGGCGATCCAGATCGCCATGAGGTGCAGGCCGGGCTTGAGCCGGTCCCATCCGAAGATCCACAGTCCCAGGAAGGTCGACTCGAGGAAGAACGCCAGCAGGCCCTCAATCGCCAGCGGGGCACCGAAGATGTCTCCCACGAACCGCGAGTAGCTGCTCCAGTTCATCCCGAACTGGAACTCCTGCACGATGCCGGTGACAACACCCATCGCGAAGTTGATCAGGAACAACTTGCCGAAGAATCTCGTGACCCGCAGCCAGCGTTCGTCACCGGTGCGCCACCACACCGTCTGCATGATCGCCACCAGGAACGCCAGGCTGATCGTCATCGGAACGAAGAAGAAGTGGTAAACGGTCGTGATGCCGAACTGCCATCGGGCAAGGTCTAGTGCGGTGTCCACATCGCGATACTAGGAGGCGAATGGGTCACGAACCTCGTGCGTGGCACCCCGGACCATTACCGTGAACCAGGTGGCCGACGACGATGTGATCTACCTCACTGACGGCGCGCGATTTTCCGTGTCGGACCATCGCCGAGGCGGAGCTGCTGGTGTCCTGCCCGGACTCGGCGCCCGAAGTACCGCAGGAGTTGGCTCCGTGGGTACGCCCGGCGCTGGGCCGAGATCGATCCGTCGATCATCGACATCGAGAACCCCTAGCGGACGAGGGGTTCCAGGACGGCGCGGATCTCGTCGGGAACAGGCGTGACCTTACGGTCGGCCCCCGTCACGTAGACGTGGACGAACTTCCCGACGGCTGCCGGTTCGGGGTCGTCGCCCTGGAACAGGCTGATCTCGTAGACGACGCTGGAATTGCCCAGCTTCGTGACGACCAGACCGGCCTCGATGTCGATCGGGAAGCGCAGTTCGCGTAGGAAGGTGCACGAGGACTCGGCCACGATGCCGTAGGCCGGCAGTCTGCGGATGTCCACGCCGGTCTCGCGGATCAGGTAGCCGTTCACCGCGGTGTCGAAGTACGAGTAGTACTTGACGTTGTTGACGTGGCCGTAGACGTCCTCGTCCTCCCACCGGGTCGAGATCGTGTAAGTGGCTCCGGCACGACTCACGCGGATTCCTCCTCGCGCATGCGCTGACTGATCACGGCCGAGACGCCGTCGCCGCGCATCGACACGCCGTACAGCGCGTCCGCGACCTCCATCGTGCGCTTCTGGTGGGTGATGACGAT
>CAYYQO010000049.1:0-17613 GCA_964473845.1 uncultured Aeromicrobium sp. | reverse complement strand
CCGATCGGCATGAGCGAGGAGAAGGACGCCGACGAACTCGCGGCCGAGGACCACAGCACGCTGCCCCCGTTGCCGCCGATTCCGCTGCAGTTGTACCCGTCGGACGGCCGGCCGCGGGCCACGCAGGCCGAACCCGGTGCCTGGTGCTCCGCGAACGGTGTCATCCCGCCCGAGGGCTCGTTCCTCAACGACGGTTCTGGCTTCGTGGCGCCGTCGCCGCAGTCACTCACCGGCGGTGCCCGGTGAGCCTGGCCAAGACCCTCACGGCTCCGCTCGCCACGGCAGGCAAACTGTTCGCGTTCGGCACCGACGTGCTGCTGGCGATGTTCCGCCGACCGTTCCAATTCCGCGAGTTCGTCCAGCAGGCCTGGTTCATCGCCTCGGTGACGATCGTCCCGATCGCCCTGGTCGCCATTCCGTTCGGCGCCGTCGTTGCGCTCCAGACCGGCAGTCTCGTCCAACAGTTCGGAGCCCAGTCGTTCGTCGGCTCCGCCGCGGTCCTGGCGGTGTTGCGCGAGGCGGCCCCCATCGCGACGGCGCTGCTGGTCGCTGGCGCGGGCGGGTCGGCGATCGCCGCCGACCTCGGTGCCCGCAAGATCCGCGAAGAGCTCGACGCCATGATGGTGCTGGGCATCGACCCGATCCACCGCCTCGTCGTTCCTCGCGTCCTGGCCTGCATGCTGGTCGCCGTCTTCCTCAACGGACTGGTCAGCGTCGTCGGTGTGCTGGGCGGCTACATCTTCAACGTGGTGCTGCAGGGCGGCACTCCGGGCGCGTACCTCGCGTCGTTCACGGCTCTCGCCCAGACCCCCGACCTCTACCAGGGCATGGCCAAGGCGCTCGTCTTCGGCCTGATCGCGGCGCTGGTCTCGACCTACATGGGTATGCACGCCGACGGTGGCCCCCAAGGTGTCGGTCAGGCCGTCATGGAATCGGTCGTCATCACCTTCCTGCTGCTGTTCCTCGCGAACTTCGTCATGAGTGCCCTGTACTTCCAGCTCGTCCCGGCCAAGGCGCTCTGAC
Source organism: uncultured Aeromicrobium sp. (assembly GCA_964473845.1). Lineage (GTDB taxonomy): Bacteria > Actinomycetota > Actinomycetes > Propionibacteriales > Nocardioidaceae > Aeromicrobium. The sequence continues at coordinate 16,590 of CAYYQO010000049.1, read as the reverse complement.
ATGGTCGATCTGAAGAACGCCTATGCCCGGCCGCTCGGCGCCCTGGACAACCTGGGTCTGCAGCTGGCCTTCTACATCCGCGTCATCGCCTGGATGCCTCGGACGATCGCCCATTACCCGCGCGAGATCCTGCGGCTGCTGACCGAGGTCACCTTCGGGCGGGGTTCACTGGCCGTGATCGGCGGCACCGTCGGCGTCATCACCACGATGTCGTTCTTCACCGGCGTCGAAGTGGGCATGCAGGGCCACAGCGCGCTCGAACAACTCGGCACCAGCGCGTTCGCCGGCTTCTTCTCGGCCTACTTCAACACACGAGAGATCGCGCCCTTGGTCGCCGGCATCGCGCTGGCCGCCACGGTCGGCTGTGGTTTCACGGCCCAGTTGGGAGCGATGCGGATCTCCGAAGAGGTCGACGCGCTCGAGGTCATGGCGATCCCGTCGCTGCCCTACCTCGTCACGACCCGCGTCGTCGCCGGCCTGATCGCGATCATTCCGCTGTACATGATCGGCCTGCTCGCGTCCTACTTCGCCACGAAGATCACGATCACGATGGTCTACGGGCAGAGCGAAGGAACGTACGACCACTACTTCAACCTGTTCCTGCCGCCTGAAGACGTGCTCTGGTCCTTCTTCAAGGTGCTGATCTTCGCCGTCCTGGTCATCATGATCCACTGCTACTACGGCTACTACGCCAGTGGCGGCCCGGTCGGCGTCGGCGTCGCGGTGGGCCGTGCGGTGCGCACGTCGATCGTCGTGATCAACGTGGCCGACCTGATGATGTCGATGGCGATCTGGGGCACGACCACCACCGTCAGGCTGGCTGGCTGATGGCGCGCGTGGAAATGCTGGACCGCCCAGCGGTCGTCCACGGTCTGGGCGTCCTCATGATCGCCCTGCTCGCCGGCTCGGTGTTCCTGACCTACGCCGCGTTCACGAAACTGTTCTCCGACGACATCCCCGTGTCCATCCGCAGCTCCGGCGTGGGCCTGCAGCTCAACCCCAACGCGGACGTCAAGCTGCGTGGTGTGATCGTCGGTCGGGTCGACGAGATCACCTCCGAACGCGGTGAAGCGGTGATCCACCTGCGGATCGATTCCGATCAGCAGCAGGTCATCCCGGCCGACGTCCAGGCCTTCGTCGTGCCCAAGACCCTGTTCGGTGAGAAGTTCATCGACCTGCAGCCGATCGAGGACTCCTCCGGTAAGCCCATCGCGGCCGGCGACGAGATCGTCCAGGCCTCGCTGCCGACCGAGGTCGAGACCTTGCTCTCCGACCTCGATCCGCTGCTCACCGCTCTGAACCCCGAGGACCTCTCGTTCGTGCTGACCGCGCTGTCCGATGCCCTGTCGGGTCAGGGTGAGAAGGTCGGCGACACGCTCCAGACGCTGACGGCCTACCTGCAGAAGATCACCCCGTTGGCGCCCAAGATCGTCGAGGACATCACGTTGCTCGGCGACACGGCCAAGACCTATGCCGATGCCATGCCCGACATCGGTACGACGTTGCGCAACGCCGTCGTCACCGGCAACACACTCACGGCACGCAAGGCCCAACTCCAGACACTGTTCGTCGAGACGGCCGCCTTCGCGAGTTCGGCCGAGAAGCTCGTCGACCGCTCGGGCGATGACTTCATCACCTTGTCGCGAGAGTCCGAGCCCACGCTCAATCTGCTGGCCAGGTACTCGCCGACGATCGGTTGTGTCCTGAAGGGGATTGATCGGCTCAAACCGGCGATCGACGGAGCCTTCCGCAACCACCGGGCGAACGTGTCGATCGAGTTCGCGGCCCGATCCCCGCGCCAGTACACGTCCGGAGACTCGCCCAGGTCACCGTCCGCATCGAACGGTTCCCAGGCGCTGTCGCCCAGCTGCGCGACGTTGCCCAAGACGCCCTACTCGCAGAAGCGACCGTCGCCGGGCCTGAGCGACAGCATGCTCAAGGAGTTCGGCATCAGCGGAGACCTGGGCAAGCGAGCGCCTTTGGTCAAGCCGCGAGCGTCCAGTCAGGCCGGTAGCCCCGTCGAGGCCGAGCAGATCGAGGCGATCGTGGCAGCCGGGCTGGGCGTCGAGCCGCAGGACGTCCCCGATGTCGCCCAGGTGCTCTACGGCCCGGTCCTTCGTGGGGCGGAGGTGACGCTCGGATGAGCCGCGCAGGCTTGGACCGGCAGACCGCCGGGTCCTTCGTCAAGCTGATCGTCTTCCTGGTCGTCACGGGCGTGATGACCGCTCTGTTGGCCGCCGTCATCGGCAATGCGACCTTCAACAAGACCAAGGAGTACAAGGCGATCTTCAGCGACACGACCAGCTTGGTCGTCGGGGACGATGTCCGCATCGCCGGCGTGCGCGTGGGCAACGTCAAGGACGTCCGGGTCAACTCGGGGGATTCGGCCGAGGTCACCATGCGGGTCGACGCCGACGTGACGTTGACGCAGAGCACGAACGCCTCCCTGAGGTACCGGAACATGATCGGCCAGCGGTACGTGGCACTCAGCGAGGGCGAGGGCGAGTCGGCCGCCCGGCTCAAGCCCGGCCAGACGATGGGACTCGATCGCACGACGCCGGCGCTCGACCTGACCGACCTGTTCGGTGGTTTCCAGCCGTTGTTCGAGGCGCTGTCGCCCGAGGACACCAATCAGTTGGCGTACGAGCTGATCCAGGTGTTCCAGGGCGAGAGCGGCACCGTCGAGTCGCTGCTCGCACACACGGGTTCGTTCACCCAGACGCTGGCCGACCGTGACGAGCTCATCGGCTCGGTCATCGACAATCTCACGGTCGTGCTGACGTCGTTCAACGAGCGCGATGACGAGTTGTCCACCGCCATCACCACGTTGCAGCAACTGATCACCGGACTGAAGGACGATCGCGACGTGCTGACCGGGTCCCTCGACGACATCGCCGCCTTGACGGGCGAGACGGCGGGCCTGCTCAAGGACACGCGCCCGGCACTCACCGACGACATCAAGAACCTGCGCAAGCTGACCTCGCAGATCGGCACGAAGAAGGCGCTGCAGGACCTCGATCGAACGTTGGGCATCCTGCCGATCAAGATCGACCGGATCGGTCGCACCGGCCAGTACGGATCGTTCTTCAACTTCTTCATCTGCGACATCGGAGTCAACGGCAAGGTGCCGTCGCTCAGTGGCGTGCCCGGCTGGGAGAACCCCCGGCCGTTCAAGACGACGAAGCGAGTCACCGTGACCGGGGCGGGGGTGAACCGATGCAGCTGAGAGACATCAAGCCGTTCCGCGAACGGAACCCCGTCATCGTGGGTGCCGTCGCGCTCACCGTGATCGCGGCCATGCTGTTCCTGGCCAGCCAGGCCGCCAGCCTGCCGGTCATCGGCGGCGGCACCAAGTACGCCGCCGAGTTCACCGAGGTCGGTGGCCTGAAGAAGGGCGACGACGTTCGACTCGCTGGGGTACGTGTAGGCCAGGTCGCCGATCTGCAGTTGCGCGGCAACAAGGTCCGCGTCGTCTTCCGGATGAAGAAGGAGCGCGACCGGCTCGGAACCGAGACCGGCGCCTCGGTGCGCATCAAGTCACTGTTGGGCACGATGTATGTCGCGCTCGAACCCGCGGGCTCGGGGAAGCTCGAGGCCGGCGCCGTCATTCCGTCGTCGCGCACGAAGGCCCCGTACGACATCGTGCAGGCGTTCGAGGGTCTGACCGAGACGACCCAGCAGATCGACAACGACCAGTTGGCCCATGCGCTCGAGACGGTCAATGAGGTCGCCGCGAAGACGCCCGAAGAGTTTCGTGACGCCGTCACCGGCGTGACGGCGCTGTCGAACACGCTCGCCTCTCGCGACAAGGAACTCAAGACACTCCTGCAGAACATCGACGGGATCTCGTCGGTGCTGGCGGACCGGAACACCGAGTTCGTCAAGCTCTTCCAAGACGGTTCGGTGCTGTTCGATGCGCTGACTGCCCGACGTGATGCGATCCATGAGGTACTCGTGAGTGTCACGTCCATGTCCGACGAGATCGAGAAGTTGGTCGACGACACCAACGAGGACCTCAAGCCCGCCTTGGACCGGCTCGCCGGTGTCGTGGCGGTGCTGGAGAAGAACGAGAAGAACATCGAATCCGCCATCGCGCAATTGCCGGCCTACTACTCGATGGTGGCCAACAACGGCTCGAACGGGCCTTGGCTCGACTCATACATCTACAACCTGCTGAGCATTCTCGGGATCAAGGGTGGGCTGTGATCGTGACTACTTCCTGGATCCAACGGCTGTCGCGCGGTGCGATCATCGCCGGTGCCGCGCTACTCGGCCTGGCTCTCGTCGCCGCGTTGGCTCTGACCGTGCTCAATCGCAGCAGCCAGAACTCCCTGACGGTTGACTTCGATCGCACGGTGTCGCTGTACGAAGGTTCGAAGGTCCGCATTCTCGGGGTCAACGTCGGCACCGTCGACAAGCTCACCCCGCGCGGTGAAATCGTGCGAGCCGAGATCTCGTGGGACTCCGACTACGACGTCCCGGCCGACGTCCAGGCGGTCATCGTGTCGCCATCGGTCGTCGGGGACCGCTTCGTCCAGCTCGCGCCGGCCTACACCGCCGGACCGAAGCTGAAGAACGGCACCCATCTCGACCAGACCCGTACGGCGACGCCCACGGAACTCGACGAGACCTTCGCGGCTCTGGACAAGGTGGCCACCACGCTCGGCCCCGAAGGTCTGAACGAGGACGGCGCGGTCAGTGACTTGTTGGCCAACTCTGCCGACAACCTCGAAGGCAAGGGCGCCGAGATCCGCGAGGCGATCGATGCCTTCGCCAAGTTGACCGCGACCGCCGACGGGACGAAGGACGAACTGTTCACCTCGGTCGAGCAGATCGAGAAGTTCGTCTCGGCTCTCGAGGCGAATGATGCCAGCGTGAGCAAGTTCAATGCGAGCCTCGCGGGTGTCTCCGACGTGCTCGCCGACGAAAGTGACGACCTGCAGACTGCCCTGCGGGAACTGGCCGGCGCTCTCGTGCAGGTGCGCACGTACGTTGCCGACAACAGGGAAGGGCTGCGGAAGAACATCAAGGGGCTCGACAAGGTGACGGCCTCGTTGGCCAAGCAGCGCGGGGACTTGAGCAAGATCCTCGAACAAGGGCCCAAGGCACTCTCGAATCTCGCGATGGCCTACAACCCCACCACCGGAACCCTTGACGCACGCGGATCGATCAAGGGTGGTCAAACGCGGGAGATGATCCTTCTGACCGAGGACTTCTACGTGGCCGCGTACTGCCAGCTGACGGTCCGCGAGAATGCCGACTACGCCAGTGCTTGTGAGGCGGCCGGCGCCGTGATCAAGCAACTGGCTAGTGCAGCGCTCGCGACGGGTACCGCCAAGGCTTCCAGCAGTACATCGTCCAACGGCCCCGCCGTGGGGGCCTCCTCGCGCGAGACGCTGTCCTACGCGTTGGGGGTGGCATGATGCATCCGCGGATTCGGACGGCACCAGGTCTGGTCGCGATGGCTGGTTCGCTCGCGCTCGTGTCGGGTTGTGTGTCCAGCGTGGGGGACCTCCCGCTGCCCGGTGGCGCCGATCTGGGAAGTGATCCCTTCACGGTCATGATCGAGTTCAACGACGTGCTCGATCTGGTGCCGCAGAGTGCGGTGAAGGTCAATGACACGTCGGTCGGCCGGGTCACCAAGGTCGAGCTCGACGGCTGGAAGGCCAAGGTCACGATCAAGGTCAACGGGGATGTCGAACTGCCGGACCAGGCGGTCGCCTCGATCCGCCAGACGTCGATCCTGGGCGAGAAGTTCGTCTCGCTCGCCCCGCCCGCCGACGGCGGCGGTCAGGGCCGACTCGATGACGGTGACCTGATTCCGATCGAACGCACCGGTCACGCTCCCGAGATCGAGCAGGTACTGGCTTCGCTGTCGCTCGTCCTCAACGGTGGAGCGCTCGGCAAGGCCCAGATCATCAGCCGAGAGTTGAACACTGCGCTGAAGGGCAACGAGTCCGATGTCCGCACGCTGATGCGTCGACTCGACGAGTTCGTGGCGGTGGCCGACGACTCCAAGGCCGAGATCGTGACGGCAATCGAACAGATCGACCGCCTGGCCAAGAACACCAACGAGCAGAAGGCCGCCATCGACGCCGCCCTGGACGACCTGCCCGCGGCGCTCACGACCGTCAACCAGCAGCGGGCGAACTTGGTGAAGATGCTCAAGGCCTTGTCGGAATTGGGAGCTGTCGGCTCCGATGTGATCATCAAGAGCAAGCAGTCCCTGACCGCTGACTTGAAGGCACTCGCGCCGGTCCTGGACAACCTGGGGTCGGCCGGCGATGCACTCATCTCGTCCCTTGAGGTCCTGCCCACCTTCCCGTTCCCCGATTCGCTGCTCGGCTCGTCGGTCAAGGAGGCCCGGAACTACCAGATGGGCGACTACTTGAACGTGTCTCTCGACTTCACCACGGACTTCACCTCCACCATCGGGCTCATGACCGATGCGGAGCGCAACGCCTTGAAGCAGGCATTGCGTGAGGATGACGTGTCCGGTGTCCTGGCCAAGTCGGTGGTGGCGCCATGATCACGCGACGCGTACGCATCCAGCTGGCGATCTTCGTGATCGGCACGCTCGTGGCGGCGACCTATCTCGGCGCGAACTACGCGCACGTCGACCGCCTGTTCGGCAGCGGCTACAAGGTGACCGTCGAGATGGCCGAGTCCGGCGGCATCTTCACCACGGCCGATGTCACGTACCGCGGCGTCAGCGTGGGTCGTGTCTCGGACATGTGGCTCGACGGTGACGGAGTCAAGGTCGAGGTCAGCATCGACTCCGGTGCCCCGCAGATCCCCGCGGACTCCGATGTCGTCATCGCGAACCGGTCCGCCGTCGGCGAACAGTTCCTCGACTTCCAGCCGCAGACCGACCAGGGACCCTTCCTGGACGATGATGCCGTCATCGCCCGCGAACGCACCCAGGTGCCGATCGACACGCGCGAACTCCTGACGAACGTCAGCGCGCTGCTCGGTTCGATCGATCCGGACGATCTCAGCACCGTGATCAAGGAACTGGGCACGGCCTTCGAGGGCTCGTCCGAGGACCTGCGGACGATCATCGATTCGGGGCATTCCTTCATCACGACGGCCGATCAGAAGTACGAGGTCACCGCGCAGTTGATCCGGAAGTCGACCACGGTTCTGCAGACCCAGGTCAACTCGCAGAACCACATCCGCGACTTCGCGAAGAACCTGCGCGTGCTCTCCACGGCGGTTCGCGCCTCGGACAAGGACCTGCGCAACGTCATTGATGCCGGGGCGCCGACGGCCACTACCTTGCGCGCGGTGATCGACGAGAACGCCGATGACATCACGTCGCTGCTCGAGCATGCTGTGACGGTCAACAAGGTCGTCGCCACGAATCTCGATGGCGTTCGCGGCGTGCTCGTGATCGCCCCGTACGGCGTCGAGAGCGCCTACTCGATCATCGCGAAGGATTCACGGACCGGACAGTACGGAGCGCGGCTGAGCCTGTCGCTGCAGCCCGAGAACGAGCCGTGCCTCGATGGGTACAAGCCTGACAAGAAGCAGCGCACCCCGTACGATCGCACGGTCGAGAAGTGGAATCGCTCGTTCACGTGCTCCAAGAGCCAGCCTCGCGGTTCGAAGGCCACCGGTTCGGGAGCGACGTCGTCCTCGGTGGAATCCGACGCCGCTGGGGCTGACAACTCCGTTGTGCTCGGCACGTACGATGTGGCGACGAAGCAATTGGAGTTGAACGACGAGGCCTCGACGATCCCTCAGGCCCTCGATCTCGGTGAGGAGTCCTGGAAGTGGATGATGCTCGGGCCCGCGGTGGCACGGTGAACAGGGGTCGTCTGCTGAAGCTGGGTCTCGTCGCCGTCACCGTCGTCGCACTGGTCATCGGGATCGCGGCGCTCGTGCGCGGGCCCCAGATCCCGCCGTCCGAGGACACTGCGTTGCGTCAGGAGGCGCGCGCGGCCACGGAGCGTTTCGCCACGGCCATCAATTCCTACGACGTCACGGATCTCGATCCGTATGTCGAGAAGGTGAAGCCGCTGCTCACCGATGACCTGGCCGAGCAGTTCGAGGCGTCCACGAAGGATCTGCTGGGCCGGTTCGCCGAGACCGAGATCGTCTCGAAGGGCAAGGTTGAGCAGGTCGCGATCGACAGCATCGACGCTGACAGCGCCGAGACGCTGGCCGCGATCACGGTGAGCACGGAGCCGCAGAACATCGAGTACGGGCAACCACGGCTCCGGTGGAAGGTCTCGCTCGTGCGTGAGGGCGACACCTGGTTGGTCGCGAACTTCGCCAATCTCACCGTCGAGGACGAACCGGCGGCCGAGAGTGAAGGTGGCGACCAGTGAGCATCCGTCGACCCTCCGGTCGCTCCGCCTTGATCGCGGCTGCCGTCATCGCGTCGCTGTTCGCGCTCGTTGCCGTCGTGACGGTCTACCGCGCCCAGAACTCCGCGTCGGAGCAGTTCGAGGCGCAGGATGCCGCCACGGCGGTCGGCTCCGAGGCGATCCCGCAGATGCTCGGCTACCGGCACGAGACGATCGCGGCGGATCTCGAGAGCGCCACCGAGGTCATGACCGACGGCTTCGCGAAGAAGTACACCGAGTTGGCCCCGCAGTTGGTCACGACGGCCGAACAGCGAAAGATCGACGTGGTTGCCACGGTGCGCTCGGTTGCTGCCCTCGAGTGTGGTCAGGAATGTTCGACCGAGCGTGTGCGGTTGCTCGCCTTCGTCGACCAGCACCGCACGATCGACGGCAAGGCCGGCTCCCCGGCCGCCATGTCCGTCGTCCTGGTGATGAAGAAGGTCGACGGCGACTGGCTCGTCGACGACCTCACCACCAGCTGACGGGCCGCTTCGGCGGATCAGATCAGACGTGCTTGGAGTCGACCAGGACCCCGAAGGCGACCGAGCGATTGTTCGTGTGGAAGATCTCCGAACAGGTCGTCAAGGTCAGCAGTGACTCGGTCGGCTTGGCGTCGGTCTTCTGGTTCGCGGAGTTCTTGGCCTTCTCGGGCACGGGCTGGACGACCCAGATCTCGCTGAAGTCGACGATGGTGTCCGTGCCGGAATTGCGCAGCTCATACGTGTAGACGTGGGTGCGGGTCTCGACCTCGACCCGGTCGCCTGCCCGCAGGTCGGGGAAGTTCAGGAACGGTTGCCCGTTCGTGATCCGGTGGCCGGCGACGGCGAAGTTGCCCACCTGGCCGGGGCGCTGGGAGTCCGAGAACCAGCCGACGCCTGAGGTCAACGCGTCGTCATCGATCCCCGCCACGATCGGGACCTCGTAGTCGGCGCCGAATCGCGGCACGCGCAGGACGGCGAAGACCTCGCCGAGCCGAACGGTGTCGGTCGTGGCGTCACCCTCGCGGTTGCCGGCCCAGCCGTCGGCGAGCGCCACCGCCATCTGGCCCTGCCGGTGCTTCGCCACGACATTGGTGCCGATGTAGTTCCAGGCAGCCCATCCCAGGCCGAGCACGAGCACCAGACTCAGCAAGCTCGTGAGCAGGCGGGCCGGACGCAGCCGAGGAGTCGGCTTCAGTTCCGGCCGCTCGCGCCGCGGCGGGCCAACGTTGGGGGACACGTCAACGAGTGTTACATCTGCGGTTCCGCCAGACAATCGAACGCCCACGATGCGAATTCGGCCCACGACGTGGTCCTGGTCGTGAGGTGCCATTGCCGTGACCTGGTCCACACGGTAGCGTGCTCGCTAAGCAAGCGCTTAGTCAGGAGACAGCCATGACCCGTGAGTTCGAGACCATCGCCGACTTCAAGGCCGCCGTCGGCCAGGAGTTGGGCACCAGCGACTGGGTCACGGTGACCCAGGAGAAGATCAACCTCTTCGCCGACGCGACCGGTGACCACCAGTGGATCCACGTCGATCCCGAGGCCGCCGCGAAGGGACCGTTCGGCAAGCCGATCGCCCACGGCTACCTCACCCTGAGCCTGCTGCCGGTCTTCACCTCGCAGATCTACAGCATCAAGAGTGCCGTGATGGGCGTCAACTACGGCGCGAACAAGGTGCGCTTCCCGCACCCCGTCCCGGTCGACTCGCGGGTTCGTGCCACCGCGACCCTCAAGGAGACCTCCGACATCGCCATCGGCACGCAGTCCGTCGTCAGCGTCGTCGTCGAGATCGAGGGTGTCGACAAGCCCGCCTGCATCGCCGAGGTCGTCTACGTCGTGGCGGAAGGCTGATCGGCATGTCCGAGCTGGACGCCGCGCAGCCCGCCCGTCGGGCCGTCGTCACGGGCGCGGCCGGCGGCATCGGTCTCGCAGTCGCCGAAGCTCTCATCGGGCGGGGCGACCGTGTGCTGCTGGCCGACTTGGACGAGCAGCGCGTCTCCGAAGCGGGCGAGCGCCTCGGCGTGCCGTGGTTCGCCGGCGACGTGGCGTCGGAGCCGGGCATCGCGGACCTGATCGCCCAGGCGGACCGCGATCTCGGTGGCATCGACCTGTACGTCGCCAACGCGGGCATCTTCCGCGGCTTCGGGCTGGACGCGGACGAGTTCGACTGGTCGCTGTCGCTCGAGGTCAATCTCATGGCGCATGTGCGTGCGGCTCGCGCGCTCGTCCCACGGTGGAGCCCGGAGTCCCCGGGCATCTTCGCCGTCACTGCGTCCGCCGCGGGACTGCTGACGCAGTTGGGCTCGCCGACGTACGCCGTGTCGAAGCGGGCCGCAGTCGGTTTCGCCGAGTGGCTCGCGGCGACCTACGGCGATCGCGGTGTCCAGGTGTGCGCGCTGTGCCCGATGGGGGTCGCGACGCCGATGGCCGAGGCCGGCGAGACCGTCACGGATCCCGATGGCCGGCTGGGACACGCGTCGGTGGCCGCCGCTGGTGAGACCCTCCCCGCGTCGCAGGTCGCGCAGGTCTTTCTCGAGGCCATCGACGAGGGCCGGATGCTGGCGCTCCCGCACGAGTCGGTCGGTCAGATGTTCGCGCACAAGGCGCAGGACACCGACCGCTGGGTGGCCGGAATGCAGCGATTCAGGTCGAGCCTGGAGAACTGATCTGGGTATCAACGGCTTTCGGGGCGTCTCGTCGGATACGATCATCCGACTTTGACCTACTACGGGGGTACCCGATGAACCGCTCGTCCCTGCACTGGTTCTCCAGTGCCGCCATGGTCGGCCTGGTCGTGACGGCGTTCGTCGCCCCGTCCGCGCAGGCCGCCCCGTCTGCTGCCTCCTTTTGTTCCGACGGCAGCCAGCCGATGGTGACCCAGGACGAGGTCGTCCGCACCTTCGACGAGTCGACCCAGGTCAAGGGCCTCACCGTCGTCAAGGGGACGAAGCCGATCGAGTTCACCGGCCACTACACCGGTCACCTCGAGAACGCCCTCGGCAAGGGCGTCGACATGCTGCTGTTCGAGCTGACGGGCGCCGGGATCGACTCCGGAGCCCATCCGGCCGGGATCTGGGCCGGCATGTCCGGCTCGCCGGTCTACACCCAGGACGGTCGACTGATCGGCGCCGTGGCCTACGGCCTCAGCCCCGACAGCATCCCGGTCGCCGGGATCACCCCGGCCGACTACATGAAGAAGGTGGGCAGCGCCCGGCTCGCCTCGCCGGCCAAGGTCACGATCACGAAGCAGAACCTCGAAGGCGCCTCCGCCCGGACTGCCTCGAAGCTCCTCGGCCAGGCGCCCCAGCGACTCAAGGCGGTCAAGGTCGTCGCGGGAGGCTCGGGCGTGAACGCGAGCGCGAACCGGACCCTGGGCCGCATCCCCGCAGTCTCGACGTCGGCCAGGTCGGTACGGGCCGGTGGGTTCGCCGCGGTCGGTACCCCGACGAAGATGGCCGAACCGCTCGTACCCGGCGGGAACATCGCGGTCGGCTACAGCACGGGCGACATCTTCTCCGGCGGTGTCGGCACCGTCACCGCGATCTGTGGATCGACCGTGTGGGCCTTCGGCCACCCGATGGACTTCATGGGCGACACCTCGCTGTCGATCCACAACGCCTCGGCCGCCCTGGTCGTGGCCGATTCGACCGGTTGGAACGGTTCGTACAAGCAGGTCGGTGCGGTCGGCCAGCAGATCGGCACGATCACCCACGACGGATTCGGGGCGATCCGTGGACAGTTGGGCCTGATCAGGGGCTTCCCGGTCAAGACCACGGTCAAGAACTCGTCCGGCACGGTGTTGGACACGTATCGTGGCACCGTCGTCGATCCGTGGATGGCCGGATCGGCCGCCTTGGCACCCGTGATGGCCGCCTACGACACGCTCGACAACCTCGGCATCGGTACGGCGCGGCTCACGTGGCGCATCGACTACCGATTGCGCAGCGGTCGAACGGGGAGCCTGACGAACTCGCAGGTGTACGCCAGCGTGGGCGAACTGTCCGATTCGCTCGCCACCGACTTCGGCAACGACGTGGCGGCACTCGCCTACACCGACCTGGCTGACGTCACGATCACCTCGGTCAGCTCGGTGCTGACCCTGCTCAACACGAAGGCGGTCGACTACCGCGTCGCGGGTGCCAAGGTGTGGACCGGGAAGAAGTGGGCCAACCTGCGCGGCAGGACGCTCAAGGCGAATCGCACCTATCGGGTGCGGCCGGTCTACCGCCAGTACGTCAACGGCAAGCCCCGGGGCGCGACGACCGGGGCGATCGTGAAGTTCAAGCTCGGGAAGCTGGCCCGTGGGCGTGGACAGGTCACGTTCGCGGCCCAGAACGGCACGTCCGGCGAGAACGAATGCATCGAGATCGACGGCGAGGTCGTGTGCCCCGAGTTCGGCGAGGATGAAGGCCCGAAGAGCTTCACCGCGCTGGTCGCGAAATTGGACGCGCTGATCGCCAGGAACAGGGTCGCGGGACAGGCCGAGTGGGCGTGGAAGGCAGGCAAGGCCAAGGGCACGTCGAAGCGGAACTTCCGTGGAGTGGCCCCAGGTGTCGTCAGCGGCGAGTTCAAGGCGACCTTCCGGGTCCGTCGCTGAGGCTGTTCCGTAGGCTGGCCGCATGGCGATCGAGCTGCTGAACCCCAGTCAACTCGACGACATGCGGCCCGCCGGCCGTTTCGTCGCCGAGGTCCTGACCACGCTGGTCGAGACCGCGGACGTCGGGATGGACCTGCTGGAGTTCGACGCACTCGCGCACCGGATGATCAAGGAGCGCGGTGCCGAGTCCTGCTACATCGACTACGCGCCCTCGTTCGGTCGTGGGCCGTTCGGCAAGGTCCTGTGCACCAGCGTGAACGACGCGGTCCTGCACGGCCTGCCGCACCGGTACCAGCTCAAGGACGGTGACCTGGTCAGCTTCGACTTCGCCGTCAGCGTCGACGGGTGGGTGTGCGACTCGGCCGTCAGCGTGGTCGTGGGCACGCCGAGGGACGAGGATCTGCGGCTCATCGAGGCCACCGAGGTCGCCCTCGCCCGCGCCATCGAGGTCGCTCGCCCCGGCAAGAAGATCGGCGACATCAGTGCGGTGATCGGCGACACCGCCCGCGAGTACGGCTACGGGATCAACACGCAGTTCGGTGGGCACGGGGTCGGTCGCACGATGCACGGTGACCCGCACATCTCCAACGACGGCAAGGCCGGTCGCGGATTCCCGCTCAGGCCGGGCCTGGTCATCGCCATCGAGCCGTGGCTGCTCGCGTCGACCGACGAGATCCGGATGGACGACGACGGCTGGACGATCCGCAGTGCCGACGGTTCTCGCGGTGCTCACAGCGAGCACACGATCGCGATCACCGACGGTGATCCGATCATCATGACCGCGCGCTGAGCAGCTGCGACGCCGTCTGCAGGACCACCGCATCGGCACCGACGTGCCCGGCCAGCATGACGCCGACCGGCAAACCGTCATGGACGTACCCGGGCACGCTGACGGCCGGTTGACCGCTCATGTTCATGAGTGCCGTGTACGGCGTGAACAGCAGCTCGCGGCGATGGTCCTCGGCGGGGTCGCCGGACTCGTTGAACCACTCGTTGGGCTGCGGGGGCAGCGCCAGGGTGGGAGTCAGGAACAGGTCGAACTCCGCCAGCGAGGCGTTGACGGCGCCCGTGGTCAGCTCCAAGAACGACAGCGCGGCAGCCAGCTCCGGTGCCGAGGCGCGCCCACCGCGGTCATACCAGTAGCGGGTGTTCGGACGCAGTGCCGGCAGTGCCTCGGGCGGCAACGGGATCGAGGCCATCCCCGCCGACCACACGACGTTGAACTGCGGTTCCAGTGCGGCTGGCCACGGATTCGCGATCTCGACGACCTCGTGCCCGCCGGCCGTGAGAGCCTTGCAGGTCGCTTCCACCGCGGCTACCGAGCCGGGGGAGGCCTCGACGAAGTCCAGGTACGGATCGGTCCACGTGGCGATGCGCAGGGTTCCGGGATCGCGCTCGAGGAGATCAGCGAACGGTGTGGCCGGCGCGGGCCACACGCGCGAGGATCCGGCCACCGGGCGCGCCAGCAGGTCGAGAACCGCCGCGACGTCCCGCATCGATCGGGCCAGGACGCCGTTCGTCGCCAGCCCGTTCCACTGGGGAGAGTCGGGCCCCGAATCGATGCGCCCGCGTGAGGGCTTGAACCCGATCACACCGCAGCACGAGGCCGGAATCCGGATCGACCCGCCGCCGTCGCTGCCGGGCGCCCACGGCAACAGGTGCGCCCCGACCGCCGCAGCGGCCCCGCCGCTGGAGCCGCCTGCGTTGCGGGCCGGATCGCCCGGGCACCGGGCGGGACCGACGACGTCGTTGTCGGTGTACGAACTGAGCCCGAACTCGGGGGTGTTGGTCTTGCCCAGGCTGACGAAGCCCGCTGCCTCGACCAGGTCGACCACGTGGTCGTTGTGGTCGGGGACGTTCTCGGCCATCAGCACCGAGCCCATCGTGGTGCGCACGCCAGCCGTGGAGTTGAGATCCTTGAATGCCGTCGGGACGCCCGCGAAGGGCGGTCGTTCCTCGAGCGCATCCAGCTCGGCCGCGCGGGCCAGCGCCCGTTCGGGAGTGACGGTGACGAAGGCGCCGAGGTGCTCGCCATCGATGCGGTCCAGGAAATGGCGGGTCACCTCGACGCACGAGACCTCGCCGGACGAGATCGTCGCGGCGAGGTCGTGTGCATCCAGGTCATGAAGTTCGGTCACGTCGCCACCGTCTCGCGAGTCGACCGATTCGACAAGGGCGCGCCGTCAGCCGGCGTCGGCCTCGGGAGTCGCGTCGGCGTCATCGACCGAGACGATCTCGACGACGAACAGCAGCGTCTTGCCGCCGAGTTCGTTGTCCTCGGACTCCTCGGTGCCGTAGCCGTACTCCGGCGGGATGCCGATCAGCACGGTCGAGCCGACCTTCTGCCCCACCAGGCCGGCCTTGAACCCCTGGATGACCTGATCGGTCGAGAGTTGGGCCGGCTGGCCGTCCTTGCCGAACGTCTGGTCGAAGATCTTGCCGGTCTCCCAGGCGGTGCCCTGGTAGTTGACGGTGAGCGAATCGCCGTCCTTGACCTTGGCGCCGTCGCCCTCCTCGAGCACCTTGACGCGGACGTCGGTCGGCGGATCGGACTTGGGCAGCGTGACCTTGGGCTCGTCGCCGCTGAGATCGACCTCGGGGGCGTCCTCGGTCCACTTCTTGGCCTTGGGCGCCTCGCGCAGGTCCACGACGTCGGTGACGATGATCAACGAGTCGGTGGCCTTGATCTCGAGATCGGCGTACCCCTCGTCGCCGTAGACGTCGGACGCGGCGACGACCGTGACGACGCGCGATCCGGTGGGAACGCAGTCGATGCCGGCGCGGAACGCCTCGAAGGTGTTCTCGTCGCCGGCCGTCAGGGTCGCCTTCTCGCTCAGCGCCTGCTTGCCGGTGCTGCCGTTGAACACCGTGATGACGGATTCGACCTGATCGCCCGCGGCGGTCTTCTTGTCGTCGCCCTCGTCGAGGACCGTGCGCTGCAGGTTGTCGGCCTTGACCTCGAGCGGCGTCGTGAAGGTGGCCTTCGGCTCGGTCTCGCCGAACGTGCCCGTGACCTTGACGGCGTCGCTGGCCGAACCGGACTCGAACGTGTCGCACTTCGAGTCGCTCGCTTCGTCCTTGTCGTCCGATGAACTGCAGGCCGCCAGGGGTGCGAGGCCGAGCAGGAGGACGGCCGGGAAGATCTTGAGGTTCCGCATGGGTGAAGGTCTCGTTTCGTCGCAGGGTTCGCCGAACAGTCTGCCGAGCCTACCCGTGAGTTACCTGAGAGCCCGAAATGAGGCCACTGTGGCCTGTGATGACGCGCCTCTGGCAGGATTTGGCCCTGTGACTTCGATTGATCGGTTCTTCAAGATCTCGCAGCGTGGTTCGTCGGTCGGTCAGGAGGTTCGCGGCGGTGTCGTGACGTTCCTGACGATGGCCTACATCATCGTGCTCAACCCGATCATCCTCAGTGGTGTCGCGGACGCCGACGGCAACTTCCTCGGCGGCGGAACCGTGCCCGGCTCCGGCTTCACCACGATCGCGGCCTGCACGGCCCTGGTCGCGGGCATGCTCACGATCCTGATGGGCGTCGTCGCGAACTTCCCGATCGCGCTGGCGACGGGCCTGGGGCTCAACGCCTTCGTGGCGTTCTCGGTCGCCACGCAGATGACGTGGGCCGATGCGATGGGCCTGGTCGTGCTCGAGGGCATCGTGATCC
>CAYYQO010000048.1:12013-17905 GCA_964473845.1 uncultured Aeromicrobium sp. | reverse complement strand
GAGTTCGTGTCCGCGCCGACCGTGACGTGCAGGCCGGCGTCGTCGATACGGTCGTAGCGAACGCCTCCGACGAACTCGACTCCGGAGTCCTTCAACGTCGTGCGGTGCACCCACCCTGTGGTCTTGCCCAGGTCCTTGCCGAACGTCGAGGTCTTGCGCTGCAGCAGTGTGACCGCGCGCTTCGGGGGCGCGGACACCTTGGTGGCGAGGCCGCCGCGCACCTCGTCGGGATCCGCGACGCCCCACCGCTGCATCCAGTGCTCGAGGGATTCGTTCGGCTCGTGCAGCAGGAACTCGGCGACGTCGTAGCCGATGCCACCGGCGCCCAGGACGGCCACGCGCTCGCCGGCGGGAACCTGCTCGCGGATGAGCTGTTGGTAGGTGACGACCGAGGGATGGTCGACGCCCGGGATCGAGGGAATGCGCGGCTCGACGCCGGACGCCAGCACCACCTCGTCGAAGTCGCTCAGGTCCTCGACGGACGCCCACCGGTTGAGGTGGACCTTGACGCCGTTGCGCTCCAGCATCACCGAGTAGTAGCGGACTGTCTCGGCGAAGTCCTCCTTGCCGGGGATCTGCATCGCCAGCCGGAACTGGCCGCCGATCTCGGGCAACGCCTCGAACAGTTCCACCTCGTGACCGCGCCCCGCCAACTCGACGGAGGCAGCGAGGCCGGCCGGTCCGGCGCCGACGACGGCGATCCGTTTCTTGGCGCGCGTCGGCAGCAGGATCAGTTCGGTCTCGTGGCCGGCACGCGGGTTCAGCATGCAGCTCGCGCGCTGGTTCTTGAACGTGTGGTCCAGGCACGCCTGGTTGCACGCGATGCACGTGATGATCTCGTCCGCGCGACCGGACGACGCCTTGTTCACGAAGTCCGGATCGGCCAGCAGCGGCCGCGCCATCGAGATCAGGTCGGCTTCGCCCTCGGCCAGGATCTGCTCGGCCAGTTCGGGCGTGTTGATCCGGTTCGAGGCGACCACCGGAACCGAGATCTCGGCCTTGAGTTTCGCCGTGACCCACGAGAACGCGCCGCGCGGAACGCTCGTGACGATCGTTGGGATGCGCGCCTCGTGCCAGCCGATGCCGGTGTTGAAGATCGTGACACCCTCGGCCTCGAGTGCTTTCGCCAACGCGACGGTCTCGTCCCAGGTCTGGGCGTTGT
Source organism: uncultured Aeromicrobium sp. (assembly GCA_964473845.1). Taxonomy (GTDB): domain Bacteria; phylum Actinomycetota; class Actinomycetes; order Propionibacteriales; family Nocardioidaceae; genus Aeromicrobium. Next base: position 16,743 of record CAYYQO010000048.1, on the reverse strand, counting down.
CGACGAGGTCGAGCAGGCTGATCCGGTACTGGACGATGAAGTCCTCGCCCACCAGCTCGCGCGTGCGGCGCACGATCTCGATGGGCAGTCGCATCCGCTTCTCGGCCGAGCCGCCCCACGCGTCGGTGCGGGTGTTGGTGCGTGCCGTGAGGAACTGGTTGATCAGATAGCCCTCGGACCCCATGATCTCGACGCCGTCGTATCCGGCGCGCTTCGCGAGAGCGGCCGAGCGGGCGAAGTCGCTGACGGTCCGGTCGACCTCCTTCGTCGACATCGGCGAGACCCTGAACGGGGTGATCGGCGACTTGACCGACGACACGCCCTTCTTGAACGGCGAATAGCCGTAGCGTCCGGCGTGCAGGATCTGCAGCGCGATCTTTCCGTCGTGCTCGTGCACCGCGTCGGTGACGAGGCGGTGCCGGTCGGCGTGCCGTTTGCGCGACATCTCCGAACCGAACGGCAGCAGCCACCCCCGCCAGCTCGGTGCGAACCCGCCGGTGATCGACAGCGCGACGCCGCCCTTGGCCCGCTCGGCGAAGTAGGCGGCCAGCTTCGGGATGTCCTTCGCGTGGTCCTCGAGCCCGGTGTGCATCGACCCCATGACGACGCGGTTGCGTAGCGTCGTGAAGCCCAGGTCGAGCGGGCTCAGCAGGTGCGGATAGGCGTCGGTCACGACTGGGCCTCCATGAACGCGATGGCGTCAGCCTCGATCTGCGGGAACTGGGCGGCCATGCCGTTCATGAGCGCCTGCGCGCCCGACATGGGCCGCACCATCACGGTGAACTCGCTGATCAGGCCGTCGTCGTTCGTGGTGATCATGTCGACGCCGTGCACCGACTTGCCGTCCACGGTCGCCTCGAACTCCAGGATGCTGCGGTTGTCCTGCTCGATCTGGCCGACGTAGCGGAAGTCCGCGAACACGCGCGAGACGCCGTTCAGGATCGCCTGCGTGATCGCCTTGCCGGGATAGGGCTTGAACGCGACCGGGCTGCGGAACACGACGTCGTCGGCCAGCAGGTCCTCGACCCCGGACATGGTGCCCGTCTCGATGGTGGATTCGACGAGATCTCGGAAGGCCTTCATGGGCGCTGTCCTTTCGGCTGGGAGGATGGTCCGGTGATAGGAAAGTTCGCTGCGTGGTTGTTGATCGCGGCCGGCGTGTTCAACGTCGTCATCTGGCCCAGGTTCTTCAAGGCGATCGTCGATGACGACCGAGCCTGGGGCACCGCGAAGTGGCACGAGCCGACGCCGTTCTTCTGGGTGCACCTGGTGCTCATCGTCACGGCCATGACGTTCGGGATCATCGTGCTGGTCATCGGGATTCGCGCTCTTCGAGGGCAGTGAGGATCTCGTCGCACCAGTCGATCGCCTGACGTTCGGCGCTGATGCCGCCGCGCAGAGCCAGCCAGGAGCCGAGGTCGGCTCCGTCGAGCACGGCCGGATCGGGGTAGAAGCGAGCCTCGCTGGCCTCGTACTCCTTGAGTCGCTGTTCGTGGTCCGCCTTGCGGTCACGCGTCTCGGCCAGGATCGCGGCCGGGTCGCGGAAGCCGCGTAGTTTCACGGTGAAGTCACTGCGGACCGCCTCGCGAGGGCTGGGTTCGGCCGACCAGCGGTCGAGCTCCGCGTAACCCGCCTCGGTGATGGCGTAGGTCTTCTTGTCCGGCCGCCCGTCCTGGGCCTGGAGCGTGCTGGTGATCCAGCCGGCCTCCTGCATGCGAGCCAGTACGCGATAGATCTGCTGGTGGCTGGCGGGCCAGAAGAAACCGATCGACGCGTCGAAGCGCCGGGCCAGGTCGTAGCCGCTGGCGGTACGTTCGCTCAGCGAGACGAGGATCGCGTGGTCGAGGGCCATGGCGAGAGACTAGAGCCATCACCGGTGCATATGCAACTAGATTCATAGGATCGGCCGAGGGCGCCCGCAACCGGCCCCGCCCCGCTCTCCATTTTTGGTACGGGATCCACGCTTGAGCGGCGCTGAGACGTGGATCCCGTACCAAAAGTGGATGGGGTTGCGTGACTGAGCGGTGGCTGGGAACGCGGTCGCCGTAGGATTCTGCCCATGAAGCGCACCACGTGGGCCGCACCGGCCGCCCTGCTCCTTGTCCTGGCCGCCGGCTGTGCCCCCGCCGACGACTCCGACGACGCGAAGGCGTCCGATGCGCCCGCCGCCGAGTGCGCCGTCGGTCAACTGCCACTGAAGACGGCCGGTCAGTTGACGATCGCGACCGACGACCCGGCCTTCGAGCCGTGGTTCGCCGACAACGACCCCAGCAACGGCAAGGGCTTCGAGTCCGCCGTGGCCTACGCGATCGCCGAGGAACTGGGCTTCGAGAAGGACCAGGTCACGTGGACCAAGGTCCCGTTCAACACCTCGTACCAGCCCGGCACCAAGGCGTTCGACTTCGACATCAACCAGATCTCGATCACCGAGCAGCGCCGTCAGGCCGTCGACTTCAGCAAGCCGTACTACTCGGCCGCGCAGGCGATCATCGTGAAGGAGGGCTCGAAGTTCGCTGACGCGACGAGCCTGGCCGACTTCAAGACCGCGAGCCTCGGCGCCCAGATCGGCACCACCTCGCTCAAGTCGATCGAGAGCCTCGAGACGCAGGACGCGCCGTTGGTCTACGACGACACGACCAAGGCTGCGCTTGCGCTCGAGAACGGTCAGGTCGACGGCATCGTGGCCGACCTTCCCAGTGCGTTCTACCTCGTCGCGGCCGAACTCGAGGGCGCGACGATCGCGGGTCAGTTCGACTACTCCGGTGGCGAGACCGAGGAGTTCGGTCTGCTGTTCCAGCAGGGCAGCGAACTGGTCACGTGCGTCGACAAGGCGATCACGACGCTGACCGACGACGGCACGCTGGCCGACCTGGAGCAGGAGTGGCTGTCGGCTTCGCAGGACGTTCCCGTCCTGAAGTGATGCCGTGACCCACGTTCCGGGGCCCACCGTTTCGCCCCCACTCACGCCACGCCAGCTCGAGCGCAACGCGTTCCGCCGCCGTCGCACGATCCGGCGCATCGTCGTGGGAACGATCTGGAGCCTGCTGGTCCTGGGAATTGCCGCGTGGGTCATCACCCATGCGCCGGGATGGCCACGGGTGCGCCAGACGTTCTTCAGCGGCGAGCACGCCCGTGAATCGTTCCCGGCGATCCGAGATGCGTTCTGGCTGAATGTTCGGCTCTTCATGACGGTCGAGCTGTTCGTGCTGCCGTTGGCGTTGCTCGTCGCGGTGGTCCGGGTCGTGCCGTCGGCCGCGATGGCGCCGTTCAAGTTCATCGCCGCCGTCTACACCGACGTGTTCCGCGGCATCCCGACGATTCTCGTGGTCATGCTGATCGGCTTCGGGTTCCCGGCGCTGGGGCTCGCGGGCGTCCCGACCAGCCTGTTCTGGCTGGGGGTGATCGCGCTGACCCTCAGCTACGGCGCCTACGTGGCCGAAGTCATCCGCGCGGGGATCCTGTCGATCCACCCGACCCAGTGGGCCGCCGGTCGCGCACTGGGGCTCAGCTACCCACAGACGCTGGTTCGCGTGATCCTGCCCCAGGCGATCCGCAACGTGACGCCGCCACTGATGAACGACTTCGTCTCTCTGCAGAAGGACACCGCCCTGGTCTCGACGATCGGTCTGGTCGAGGCACTGCGCGCGGCCTCGGTCTATCAGGCCAGCACGTTCAACGTGACGTCCCTGTGTGTCGCGGCGCTGTTCTTCATCGTCGTGACGATCCCGTTGGCGCGATTCACCGACTGGCTGACGATCCGATCGATGCGCCGGCAGGGAGGTCACTGATGTTGCGCATCAGCGGGGTTCGGAAGTCCTTCGGCGAGCACGTCGTGCTGGACGGGATCGATCTGCACGTCACGCCCGGTGAGGTCGTCTGCCTGATCGGTGCGTCCGGCTCGGGAAAGTCCACCCTGTTGCGGTGCATCGATCTGCTCGAACTGACCGACGACGGCGACATTCACCTAGGCGAACTGGAGCTGACCGATCCGGCCATCGACGAGAACGCGGCTCGCCGACGCATCGCGATGGTGTTCCAGTCGTTCAACCTGTTCCCGCACCTGTCGGTCATGCAGAACCTGACGATCGGCCCGCGCCGGGTCAAGGGAGCATCCAAGGCGCAGGCCACCGCGCGAGCCCAGGAACTGCTGGCCCGGGTGGGCCTCGAGGCCAAGGCGCACGCCTATCCCGACTCGCTCTCGGGCGGACAGCAGCAGCGGGTCGCGCTGGTGCGGGCGGTCGCGATGGATCCGGAGCTGCTGTTGCTGGACGAGGTCACCTCGGCCCTCGACCCGCTGTTGGTGGCCGAGGTGCTCGAGGTCATCCGGGACCTGAAGGGCGAGGGCCGCACGATCGTCATGGCGACCCACGAGATGGACTTCGCCCGCGAATGTGCCGACCGGATCGTGTTCCTGGCCGACGGGCGGATCGTCGAGGCGGGGCCACCGGAGCAGCTCTTCACCGATCCGCGGGACCCGCGCACGGCCGAGTTCCTGGCCCGGCACCGCTGATCCGAGCGTTATGCAAAAGGTCGACTGTAGGTTATGCAAAAGGTCGACTCGGCGGATGGCCAGGTATCGCACGCCCATTGCCGACGGTGAAATTCAGGAGCGGCTCGACTACATCGGTGCAGTCGTGGTCGAGGGGCCGAAAGCCGGCGGAAAGCCGGCGGAAAGACGGCGACGGCGACTCAGCACGCGCAGGAGGTCGGCGAGCCGACGGCGTCCACGT
>CAYYQO010000048.1:0-11913 GCA_964473845.1 uncultured Aeromicrobium sp. | reverse complement strand
GGGATGCAGCGGAAGAAGTAGGGCCAGAAGCCCTTGCCCTTCTTCATCGCCAGCGCATCGCCGTAGACGCGGTCCGGTGAGTAGCGCCCGGGCCGGTGGTACAGCGCCCAGCCGATGTAGAAGCGGCCGAGCGAGAAGTTCGCGACCTGGCGCAGCACCCACTTGGGCAGGTAGGCGCCGATCTTGAGTGGCAGCAATGTGGCCGCGGCCTGGACGAGGCTCCATGGCCGGAAGTAGCCCGCCGGTGACAGGCCGGTCGCCGTGCGGACGTGCCCGTGCTGGGCAAGTGCGATCGACAGCAGGCCTCCGAGGGAGTTGCCGGCGACGTGCGGCCGGTCGATGCCCCATTTCTCGAAGTTCTCGACGATCGCGGCGATGACGTTCTCGGCGGTGTAGGAGGTGCCCTTGGGCAGGGCCGGTGAGTCGCCCAGGCCGGGCACGTCGGCGGCGATGACGTCGTACGACTGCGCGAGCTCGTCGAAGACCGGGTCGAACGCCGCGCGGCGGTGACCGATGCCGTGCAACAGCACGAGGGGCTCGCCCTGGCCGCGTCGTGTGTAGGCCATTTCGCTCAGCAATGGGACTCCCAGTGGTCGGCACATCTGCGATGTGACACGTGCAATGTCACATCGCAGCATGCCACAGATTCACGTTCGTTGTGAACCGAATCACACGAAGTCCCGGGGCGCTCCCCGGCGACCCCGGTTGCGACCGTGACAGTTCTACTGTCACAATCGAGGGCGTGAGCCAGGCCACAGGACCCCTTGCGGGCGTACGAGTCATCGAGATGGTGGGCATCGGGCCCGGACCGTTCGCGGCGACGCTGCTGGCCGACCTCGGTGCCGACGTGATCCGCATCGACCGCCCGGGCGGCAATGCGCTGCAGGTCGCCCCGCCCGAGCGTGACGTCCTGGGCCGGAACCGCCCCAGCGCGGCCATCGACCTCAAGAGCGCCGAGGGTGTCGCGGTGGTGCTCGACCTGGTCGAGCGTGCCGACATCCTGATCGAGGGCTTCCGCCCCGGCGTGATGGAACGGCTGGGATTGGGCCCGGCCGAAGCGCTTGAGCGCAATCCCGCGCTGGTCTACGGGCGGATGACCGGATGGGGCCAGACCGGCCCGCTCGCCCAGCAGGCCGGACACGACATCAACTACATCTCGGTCGCCGGCGGACTCGACCCGATCGGCCGGGCCGGCGGCCCGCCACAGGTGCCGCTGAACCTGCTCGGCGACTTCGCGGGCGGATCGATGTACCTCGTGACGGGCGTGCTCGCGGCTCTCACGCACGCACGTTCGACCGGCGAGGGTCAGGTCGTCGACGCCGCGATCACCGATGGTGTCGCGCACCTGCTGGCGATGACGGTCAGCATGCAGCAGTCCGGAGCGTGGTCCGCGGGCCGCGGCACGAATCTGCTCGACACGGGCGCACCGTTCTACGACGTGTACGAGACCTCGGACGGCCGGTGGATGAGCGTCGGCGGGCTGGAACCACAGTTCTGGCAGGCCATGCAGGACGCCTTCGCATCGGTCGGCCTGACCGACCTCCCCGATCGCAACGACCCGAAGAACTGGACGGCCCTCAGGGAGACGCTGGGCGCGTGGTTCCGCGGCCGTAGCCAGGCGGAGTGGGCCGATCTCTTCGCCGGCACCGATGCCTGCGTCGCACCGGTCGTGCCCCTGGCCGAGGCGTACGAACACCCGCACAACGTCGAACGCGGTACCTACGTGACCGAGTTCGAGGTGACCCAGCCGGCACCCGCACCCCGGTTCTCGAGCACGCCCACCCGCATCCATCGCGCCCCCGAGAAGGCCGGCGCCAGCACCCGCGAGGCATTGACCGCGTGGGGCATCCAGAACGTTGACGACCTGATCGAACGACAGGTCGCGATCGACCACCAGGAGGACTGATGCAGCGCACGCTGTTCGAGGCAGAGCACGAATCGTTCCGCGAGTCGGTGCGCACCTTCATGGAGAAGGAGGTCGTCCCGCACCACGAGCAGTGGGAACGCGACGGCATCGTCCCGCGCGAGGTCTGGCTCAAGGCCGGCGAGCAGGGGATCCTCGGCTTCATGATGCCCGAGGAGTTCGGCGGTGGCGGCGTCATCGACTTCCGCTACAACGTCGTGCTGCAGGAGGAGTTGACCCGCGTCGGCGCGAGCGGCGTGGGCTTCCCGCTGCACACCGACCTGGTCTCGGGGTACCTGCTCAGCTACGCCACCGACGAGCAGAAGCAACGCTGGCTGCCGAAGTTCGTGACGGGCGAGATGATCACGGCGATCGCCATGACCGAGCCCGGCACCGGATCAGACCTGCAGGGCATCAAGACCACCGCCGTGCGCGAGGGCGACCACTACGTCGTCAACGGCTCCAAGACGTTCATCAGCAACGGCATCAACGCCGATCTGGTGATCGTGGCGTGCAAGACCGACCCCGAGGCCGGCGCGATGGGCGTCTCGCTCATCGCGATCGAGCGCGGGATGGAGGGCTTCGAGCGAGGTCGCAACCTCGACAAGATGGGGTTGAAGGCCCAGGACACGGCCGAGCTGTTCTTCGACGACGTGCGCGTCCCGGTCGAGAACCTCATCGGCGCCGAAGGCCAGGGCTTCATCTACCTCATGGAGAAGCTGCCGCAGGAGCGCCTGACGATCTCGGTCGTCGCTGCCGCCGCGTGCCGCCAGATGATCGACATGACGCTCGAGTACGTGAAGAGCCGCAAGGCCTTCGGCAAGCCGATCGGATCGTTCCAGAACTCGCGCTTCGTGCTGGCCGAACTGGAGACCGAACAGCGGATCGCCCAGGTCTTCGTCGATCGCAGCATCGAGGCGCTCAACGAGCAGAAGCTGTCGATCGAGGACGCCGCCGCCGGCAAGTGGTGGACCACCGAACTGCAGAAGAGGACCGCCGACGCGTGCGTCCAGTTGCACGGCGGGTACGGCTACATGAGCGAGTACCCGATCAGCAAGGCGTACCTCGACACCCGCATCCAGACGATCTACGGCGGCACGACCGAGATCATGAAGGAGATCGTCGGTCGCTCGATGGGCATCTGAGGTCGTCCACAGGCCGTCCCCGACGGCTTCCAAGAGGCCGCCCGCGCCTAGCCTTGACCCATGACCGACGCGCAGGCCTGGACCACGATCGCCGGCCTGATCGGAGCCTTCTTCACCTTCACTGCGCTGATGATGCGGTTGTTCGGGACGACCCTCGACGCCAAACTCGACAAGTTCGACGCGATGGACGCGAAGGTGACGTACGGCTTCCAGCAGGTGGACGCCCGGTTCGAGCAGGTCGACGTCCGGTTCGCGCACGCGGAACGCCGACTCGACCGCCTCGACACCCGCGTGGACAACCTCGATCGTGACGTCACGGCGATCACGCGGCGCCTGTTCGGCACCGGCGAATGAGGTCAGTCCAACCCAGACCACGATGCCCGTCCAGCCAGCCAACACGGCGGCGGTGCCGGCGCGCACTGACACAGGTCGCCGATACGCCGTCATAGTCCGGCCGCTCGCAGGTCTCATGGGTGAGGGGTGCGACGCCGTGCCCGCAGGAGGGTGGGTCCGATGCCCAGTTGGTGGCCGATCACGCAACCGGAGGTCGTCGTAGGGCCCGGCCCTGACCTGCTCGGACCGGTCTCGGTCCAGGCGCCGCGCTTCGTCGACCGCGACCTCGTCGCCGCCAACGCGCAGGGCCGCACGATGTGGCCCGAACTGGCCGACGTCCTGGCCATCGTCGCGGACCTCACGCCGCTGAGCGTCTACGAGACGACACCGGACGACATCACCGCGGTCACGGGCGCCGCCGTGCACTGCTACTTCTTCGGCTGGGGTGAGGCGCTCATCGAGATCGTCCGCCGTGACGGCACCTGCGAGTTCGCGTTCGCCTCGATCCTCGAAGCGGCCGATCGCCTGATCGGAGCGGTGACGTCGCCGGTCGACCTCCCCGCGGGTCGCGTGCTGGCGTGCACGCTGGCCGACCGCCGCGGCGGCGTCGTCGTGTGCCGCCCCGCCGGTCTGCTCGTCGGCGACCTGCCAGCCCACTCCGGTCCGGTACAGCATGCGATGTCGTTGGCGGCCGAGGACGTCCGCATCCTCCTGCTCGCCCGGCTGCGCGAGCCCGCCGCCGCGTGAGCCAAGGGAATCGCTCCTCGACGGATCGGAATCGGCGTGCTGGTATCCGGCTCCGCACCTTCCTCAGGATTCAGGCAGTGGCCGACGGGCGATGAACAGCGTGTCACCGATCGCCATGCGACTCACGTCGTCGTGGGGCAGTGCGGCGTTCGACATCACCGTGACCGTGAATCCGGCCGCTACTGCGCGGGCTGAAAAGTCCAGTCCATAGTGCCGGACGTGATCCCACTGACCAAAGCGTCGCTCGCGCTCACGCGGTGAGAGGCTGGGAGGTCCGTCCTCACTCGGTCGGTCCCACAGCGGCACGAGCAACCACGCTTCACCTCCCGGCTTCAGCGCCGCGAACATGTTGGCAAAGACGACAGCGTCATCCGGGACATGCTCCATGACGTGACTGGCGTAGATGCGGTCGTACACACCCTGCTCCGTCAACGCCATGAGATCGAGGTGCCGGACCCCGGGGACGTTGTAAAGGTGCGGCGTGAGATCCACCGGAAGGTAAATGGTGGAACCAGCGGAGAACCGACGAACGAGGCTCGACTCGCTCGGTGCGCAATGGAGCACCGCACCGCCAGCGGGGAGTCCGATCTTGCCGGACTCCAGGAGGGCGTTCATGAGTCGTTCTCGCGGCGATGCCCCGCAAGACGGGCATCCCCACTCGCGAACTTTTCCGTAGCGGAAGAACCCGTGTACGTCAGTCTCGCAAGCAGGGCAGTATCGCTGGGCCGGCGAACCACTCATCCCGCGGAGCGTCAGCAGTGATTTGGACCATTGTCGCCCGAGTGCTTTCCTGACGCGTTGTGCGGTGATCATGCGTGAAGGCTAGCCAGGGCGAGCGTCCGGAAGCCACGACGCACACTCTCCGCTCGATCCGCGCGGCACGATGACGACGGTGGTGTGCTGCTCTCCGCGACCCCGACCGGCGACGCCCGATCGTTGACCAACGGGAGTTGGCCGAACTAAGGTCGACCAGCGTGACGTCGTCGTGCTGCCCCGGGGACGCCAGCGTTCTCAAGGCCCACCAACCCATGCGCGTGACTGCGGCTGTTCACGTCCTCGAAAAAGACGAGCGGGGACGACTTTCGCGGGATCGGGCGTTCGCCGCTCATGGGCATTGGAACGAAACTGAGCCGTCAAGGACCACGACGCTGAACGGAGGGAAGGCTGCCATGCGGTCTGACTATGGCGGGGATCCGGGCAGAGAGACTCGGATTACCGACGAAAACGAGATTCGGCACTATGACCACGTCTCGGCATCTCGTGCCAAGCGGTTGGACCTTGTGGAGAAAGTCGCGCGTACTCGTTCGGCGGGCAGTCACTGGGGCGAACCCATGCTCGGCTGGATTGACAGCGTCCATGACGCAGCATCGCAGGTGGACGTGTACCGCCACCTCGCACCCGTGATTCGGCAGGGCACGGTCGTGCAGATCGGAGGCAGTGGTCAGGCCGCTCTCAAGGCGCTTGTCGGTGGCGCCCCGTCAGCCGTCCTCGTCACGCCGTCACCGGGTGAAGCGGCACTCGCCTCCGAAGTGGCGGCCACCTTGGGACTGGGTGGGCGCTTCGAGGCGCGCATAGGTTTCGCGGAGGATCTTCCGGTCGAGACGGGTAGGGCAGCGTCCGTAATTTCGGAGGGCTGTCTTCATCACACGAATGTCGCTGCTGCGTTGAGGGAGGCAGCGCGGGTGCTCGGCCCAGCCGGTCGATTCGGCTCATGGGACCCGTGGAAAGCGCGGATGTACGAACTGGGAATCCGGGTATTCGGCAAACGCGATCCTGTTGTCGATTGCCGACCGATGGATCGGCCGCGGGTGCAATCGCTGGCAGAGTCCTTTCCGAGCCACTCCGAGGTCTTGCTCCACGGTGCGCTCACCCGATACCCGGGCATCGTGTGGTCGCGACTCGTGAGACCGATCAGCGTCACCACTAGTTTGAAGATCACCAAGATCGACGACCAACTGTCCGGGCGAGTTCGGGTGCTGGCGAGGAATGGGAGCAGTTGTGCGCTACTGGGGATCAAGTGACTGACGGCGGGACGGCGGCCGGGAATGGGCGTAAGCGCTTCACCGTCTCGGTGATCATTCCTGCCCGGAACGAAGAGACATCCATCGCCCGCTGCTTGGATGCGGTTCTCAGCCAGACGCGGCGCCCGGACGAGGTGATCGTCATCGACGCGATGTCGGACGATCGGACGGCAGAGATCGTCCGTGGCTTCATCGACCGAGGCGACCCTGTTCGGCTGTTCGAGAACCCCCAGCGGGTCACCCCTGCCGCGCTCAATCTCGGACTACGAGCGACGGGCAGCGACTTCCTGGTCCGGATAGACGCCCACGCCGTGCCGGGGCCGGATTACGTCGAGCGGATCGTCGCTCTTCTGGAGGATGGGACCTACGCGGGCGTAGGCGGCGTCAAAATCGCGGTCGGGGGTGACACCACGATGAGTGCGGCGATCGCTTCTGGACTCACCTCTCGATTCGGTGTGGGCGGGAGCGCGTATCACTACGCCACAGAGCCGCAGGAGGTCGATCACATTCCATTTGGCGCCTACCGCACCGACGTGTTGCGAGAGCTTGGAGGGTGGGACGATCGGCTGTTGGTCAACCAGGACTTCGAACTCGATTATCGGATGGGTCAAGCAGGTCACCGGATTCTTCTCGATCCTCGCATCAGGGTGATGTGGAAGAGTTCCCAGAACCTTCGGGACCTGGCGCATCAATACGCCCGCTACGGCTCGGGCAAAGCCGTGGTGGCGCGCATACATCCGCGATCCTTGAAGCCACGCCACGTTCTCCCACCGCTCGCCTTTGCGGGAGTCGGTGCCGTGACGGCTGCGGCCGCCATCGCGCGAAAGCCGCGGTGGCTGGCGCTGCTCGGGCCGTATGCAGGTGTCCTCCTGTTGGGGCCGACTGACCGGACCTTGAGAGGTGACTGGCGGCAGACCGCGCTAGCGCCTCTCGTGTTGGCGACGATGCACATGTCGTGGGGATACGGGTTTTGGCGCGGTGTGACGCGCGGTGTCCCGAAGCCAGGGGGTCCTGTGCGCGATGACTTCCGCGACCGCGACCTCAGTCAAGGACTCTAGGTGTCGTTCGCGGGACGGTGCGCCACGTATCCGTCGGAAGGCCAAGCGTCGGGCCGCTACCGGCAGAGGGCCTGAGAATGCGGGAGCTCGCATCGGCGGTTGTCTGGCGCTACGCCGCACTCGGAATTCAGTTCCTGATCGTCGTACTGATTGCGCGGCACGCGTCACTTGTCGATGCTGGTCACTATTTCGCCATCTTCGGCGGCGTTGCGGTCACGGCAGTAGCTGCAGGGTTCGGCGTGCCGGACGGAGCTGTACGGAAACTGCCGGCTGCGCTCGCCCGCGGAGAGATAGCCCGTGCGGAGGACATGGCGCGAGCCGGGCTGACGTCCTCGGTGGCCAGCGTCGCTGTGGTTGCGGTCGGGGTGACGACCCTCGCCGTCGCGGTCGGATCTGGCTCCTTGGCGAGCCTCTCCGTGGTTGCGTGGTGGTTCTCGTTCTCCCTCGTGGTGATCGGCGCTCAGTTCGTGACGGGACTGGGACACGCGGGTGCGGGTGCGTTCCTCGGGTATTCGGTCACGAACGTCTTCTACCTGGTGTCAACTGTGCCCTACGTGATGCTCGCCGATGATGTGACACTTACGGGCTTGCTCGTGGCGGCATCTGCGGGGACGACGTGCGCGGCTCTCCTGTCGTGCGTCTTCGTCGCCGTGTGTGTCCTCAGACTGCGCCCAGCGAAGCGGTCCGAAGTCGACATGCCCTCGTGGCGCACCACCTCGAGGAAGTTGCTCGCCGTCGGTATGCCGATGACGGCGGCACGCGTTCTTCAGGGAGCCTTGCCGTGGATCCCGGTATGGGCTCTGACCGTCCTCGCTTCGGCTCAGGAAGCCGGGTTGTACGCGGTTGCGTCACGACTCGTCGTCGCGGCCGCGGCGCCCATCGCAGCGATCCGGTTCGCCGTCCGACCTCAGGTGGTTCGTCTCTGGGTCGCTCGATCACTCCGCGAGATCGGACGCTTGGCGCGCTGGTGTTCCGCGGCCGCAGCGATCCTCCCCGCGCTCGGAATAGTGCTCCTGCTGGCAACAGGCGATCGCCTTCTCGTGAGCGTCCTAGGAGCCCAGTACGCGGCGTCGCAGGTCGTCCTCATCGTTCTGCTCGTTGGTGTGCTCGGCGAGGCGGCCGGTGGCATCTCTGACGAGATCTTGAAGATGACTGGCAGCGCCTCCTTCGTGCTGGTGACGGTCGCGGGCTGTGCCATGCTCCAAGTGATCGGGTGCTTGTCACTCGGATCGCGGGGCGCGACCGCCGTGGCAGGTGTGACCGTGCTGGCATTCTGTGCGCAATACGCATTGCAACTCCAGCGGATCTGGCATCGGACAGAGATCACGATCTGGTGGCGGTCTTCGTCCGAGAAGGGCAGGGTCCGATGATCATCATCGCGACGTGGGTGCTCGTCCTGTCCGTCGTGCGTCTGCTGACGAAGACGTGGTGGGCGCCCGCGAGCGTACTGGCGCTGGTGCTGGCGGCGGCATTAGCCGGGACGTGGATCTTCGCCCCGGAGTACCACCTCTCGATGGGCGCATTGCTCTTCCTCCAAGTCGCCGTCATCGTGGCTGCGGCGGGTCATCTCTTGGGGAGTGCCTCACGCCAGCGAGAAGTCGCAACCGTGAGTTTCGAGATCGTCCGCGTTCGTGCTTTCCTCTCCGTGGGATTCGTCAGTGCCGCGATTGCGCTCTGGAGCACGCTGAGCGTTCTGGGCATCGGACCGGGAGACCTGCTCCCACCGGCGAGACTGTTCTCCGTCGCGCAGACGGCCACGTACGAGCGATACACCAGGGGCTTCGACTTCCCGATCTACTACAACCTCGCCAATGCCGTGCTGCTCTGCTACGGAATGGTCTTGGCCGCCCATCTCGCCCAGGGGCACAAGATTCGAGTCGCCGCGTTCGTTCCCCTCGGCTTGTATGTGCTCGAGCACCTGCTCATCACCGGGCGGTCGCCCATCCTGATGCTCCTCATGGTCACCTTGTTCGCCGGCATCTTTGCGGATCGGCTCCGAAGGGAGAATCTCGACTTCCGTCCCATGTTCTCACCGCATTCCGTGATCTTCTTGATTGGTGCTGCGGTCTTCGTCGCTGCGGTCTTCTATTACTTCCAGGTTCTCCGTTTTGGAGCGTCAGGGGAACGATCCGCCGGCGAGGTGTGGAGGCATCTGAGGCGGTGGCCGTGGGGGAGTATCTCGGGCTTCTCGTTGTGGTACGACGGTGTCGTCATGCCCGCGCCACCCCGGCCGCCCGGCTTCTACACGTTCATGGGGGTGTTCGACAATCTGGGGATCGCCCCGCGCGTTGCCGGGGCATTCCAGGAGTTTGCGAACCTGGCTCCCGGTGAGACGACGAACGTCTACACGGCTTTCCGGGGGTTGATCGAAGACTTCGGACTGATTGGATCGCTGGGATTTGTGGCCGTGGTTGCGTTTCTCGGAGGAGTATCGGTCGTGCCCGGCGCGCTCTCGGCGCGCGTCGCCCTCGCGCTGTATGTCGGCACGGCTTCGTTCTTCGCCTTCAGCTTTGTCGTCAGCTTCGTGGCGTATACGTCAAACGTGGCCGCGCTACTTCTTTTTCCCTTCCTCTCACGCTTCGTTTCCGAGATGAAGCGCATGGTCACCGTGACGACTGAGGAGAAGTGACGTCGTGCGCGACCTGCCGCTGTTCGTATTCGTTCTATATCGGAACTACGAGGATCTTCTTTCCTTCATGGAACGGCAGTCCTCGGTGATCTCGCATGCGCGTTTGGTTGTCGTCGACAACACCGAATCCAATCAGGTTGATGAGGTCGCGGTACGGACACTCCACAACGACGACCGCTTGATCTACCTCAGGTCGAGGGAGGGCAACGTCGGGTACCTCGGTGCTGCGAACCATGCCCTTCGGACCGTTCCGTCCGCTCGCGAGGCTCAGTTCCTCTGTGTTGCGAACACCGACCTCGTGTTCGATGTCGAATCCTTCGCCCGCACGTTGACCCAGCCGGGGCGATACGACGACGCGGTCGGGTTGATCGCACCGCGACTGGTCGGCGCTGATGGAAGCCCGCGACGCCAGTTGCACTACCGGCATGAGCCGGACCCTCGTCAGCTGCGGCGGATCGCAACGATCTACTCCAGCTACCAGGTGGCCGTGGCGTACCGCCTTCTCGCCGACGTGAAGCGGCGATTGCTCAGGAGGCGACGCCACGCACCGATGGATGAAGAACTCTTTGCGCCGCATGGCGCGCTGATGGTGTTCACCCGACGATTCTTGACGGCTGTGAAAGAACTGGAGATGCCAACGTTCCTCTTCTGTGAGGAGTACTTCGTCGGTAGACAGGGCCAGGACCTGGGCCTGACCTGCGTGTTTGATCCCGACCTGACGTATGCGCATGACGCTCACGGCTCAATGGGTCACATCCCCTCGCGTCGCGTCGTCGAGTACATGCATGAGTCCCACGCCGCGGCTGCTGCACGTCTCAGTGGCTCGTCGGGTCGCTGACAGGTCTGTCAGCGCACCGCCCTGTCAGCGCACCGCCCTGTCAGCTACGTCGCCGCACAGTCTCACGCTTCTGTTCGTCGACGGCTTGTTCGTACGCCGTCACGAGTGCCTGAATCGTGAGCGGCTTGAACCGCTCGATCATGGCAGTGATGATCTCCGGGGGCTGACCTGAGGACTTCAGGTGGGTCCAGACCTGGGTGCGGAAGAGTTCGGTCAACTCGTCGGCCAGTGCGGTGCCGTGAGCGAGGATCAGCTTGCGAGCCGCGTGGGCGGCGTCGATCGGCAACTCGGCGTCCAGGAATCCGATCCCGACTGCCAGATGTGCGGGGGCGAGCCGGAAGACGTCTTCATCAGGTGTTGGCTCGATGACACCCAGCGCGATCAGCAGCCCGAGGTCGTCGTCGGAGAGTTCGCGACCGGCCCGCTTCTCCAGGGCGGCGCGCTCGACGGACTCGGGCAACTCGGGCATCCAGGGCGCCAGCAACGTGCGGTGTAGTGCGACCTGCTCCGGACTGGAGTCGGCGGGGATCTTCTCGAGGTAGCCCTCGATCGCCTGCAGGGTGAACCCGTGGGCCTGCAGCTCGCGCACGAGCTCCAGCCGTGCGATGTGGTCACGCCCGTAGTACCCGTTGCGGCCCGCCCGGCGCGGGGGCGGAATCAGGCCTCGGCCCGCGTAGAACCGGACGGTGCGCACGGACATGCCGACTCGCTCGGCAAGTTGGTCGATGCCGATGGACTCGGCGGACTCGTTCACGCTGACGAGACTAGTCGGGTTCGCTCTCGAAACCTTGTTCCCGCCGGCGCTTGGAATCGTCGCGCGAAGTGGAATACTGGGGGCATGTGACGACTCTGACAGTAATGGTGTCAGAATTGGCGACGTTGCTTTTCACCGTCTGTGAGGACACCCCATGACCGAGGCTTTCATCTACGACGCCATCCGCACCCCGCGCGGGCGCGGCAAGAAGAACGGTTCGCTGCACGAGGTCAAGCCGATCTCGCTGCTGACCGGACTGCTCGACGAGATCAAGACGCGCAACCCCGACCTCGACCCCAATGCGGTCGACGACGTCGTGCTGGGCTGCGTGTCCCCGGTCGGCGACCAGGGCGCCGACATCGCCCGCACCGCCGTACTGGCGGCCGGATTCGGCGAGCAGGTCGCCGGCGTCCAGCTCAACCGCTTCTGCGCCTCGGGGCTGGAGGCGGTCAACCAGGCGTCGGCCCCCGTCCGCTCCGGCTGGG
>CAYYQO010000047.1:3179-17945 GCA_964473845.1 uncultured Aeromicrobium sp. | reverse complement strand
GGGCGCCTTCATCATGTCCCACACGAGCAGTTGGTGGTAGCCGCGCACGAGCGGGTGCTGCTCGCGCTCGACACCGACCGCGCACTTGATCCACCAATACGGCGAGTGCAGGGCGTGGGCATGGTGCTGATGCGTGAACTGCAGCCCGGTCGCCTCGACCTTGGCGCGCAGTTCGTCGGCCTTGTAGATGCGGATGTGGCCGCCCTCGTTGGCGTGGTACTGGTCCGACAGGGCCCAGCAGACCGCCTCGGGCATCCAGCGCGGAACCGTGACCGCGAGGATGCCGCCCGGGGCCAGGATGCGCTCCAGTTCGCTGATCGCCCGGACGTCCTCGGGCACGTGCTCGAGGATCTCCGAGGCGAGCACGACGTCGAACGTGCCGTCCTCGTAGGGCATGTCCAGGATCGTGCCGACCTTGATCTGGCCGCTGCCACCCGGCGGGACCTCGCCCTCGAGCTCCATCGCGCCGAACATGTCCTCGACGCCCTTCAGCTCGACCTCGTCAAGGTCGAACGACGTGACGTCCGCGCCGCGCCGCAGGGCCTCGTACGAGTGGCGGCCGGCACCGGCGCCCACATCGATGAAGCGGGTGCCACGACCCACTCGGAGTCGGTCGAAATCAACGGTCAGCATGGGGGTTCCTTCCGTCCCGAGACTGGCGTTCTGCGATCACTTCTTCATAGGCCTGTGTGGTGGCGCGCGCCACGGCGATCCAACTGAAGCGGTCCAGCGCGCGCCGACGAGCGACCCCACCGAGCCGCGCCCGTTCCGCGGGGTCGTCCAGCAGTCGGCCGATGTGGGTCACGAGGTCCTCGACGTCGCCGGGCTCGACCAGGACACCGGCGTCGCCGACGACCTCGGGCAGCGCGCCGGCGGCGCTGGCGACGAGCGGGGTTCCGCAGGCCATCGCCTCGACCGCGGGCAGGCTGAAGCCCTCATACAGCGACGGGATCGCCATGACCTCGGCGGACGAGATCAGCTCGGCCATCTCCTCGTCGCTGATGCCGCTGTGCACCGTGACCACCCCGGCGAGGTCGCCGTGATGGATGCGCTGGTGCGCCGGTCCCTCGGGATCCAGGTTCGAGACCAGTTCGACGTGGATCTCGCGGTCGGTGCTCAGCTTCGCGGCCGCATCGAGGAAGTGCGATAGTCCCTTGAGCGGCGAGTCGGCACTGGCCACGACGACGATCCGTCCGGGCACCCGCCGCTCGGACGGGCTGAACAGATCGGTGTCGACGCCGAGCGGCACGACCGTCATCTGGTCGTCCCGCAGTCCGAAGTCCGCGACGGTGTCGGCCGCCGAGGCCGTCGAGACGCCGAGGATCCTGCGGATGCGGCGCGCCACGAACGCCTGCATCCGCACGAAGGCGTACCAACGGCGCGTCGTGATCTGCTTGCGCAGCGGTGCCGCGGCGATGTCGAGCTTGCGGTCGCGGCTGATCGGATGATGGATCGTGGCCAGAAACGGCTGGCGTCGATTGATCGAGAGCAGGCCGAAGCCGAGCGACTGGTTGTCGTGGACGATGTCGAAGCCCGACAGGTCGAGGCGGCGTGCCCGCAGGCTGAACGTCAGCGGCTCGGGAAACGCCGCCGTGATCATCTGCAGGTATTCGACGACGTCGACCCAGTCGCGGAACTCACGCAGCTTGGGTGTGCGGAACGGATCGTCGTCGCGGTAGAGGTCGAGACTCGGCACCTGCTCGAGACGCACGGCAGGGTGCAGATCCTCCGGATACGGCTGTCCCGAGAAGATCGTGACGTCGTGACCGAGCTCGGCCAGGCCGGCGCTGAGGTTGCGCACGTAGACGCCCTGGCCGCCGCTGTGCTGCTTGCTGCGGTACGACAACAGTGCAATGCGCACGCGGCCCTCCTCGATACTGGTCGGTAACCATTGTGCCGGGTCACACCGCGGCGACGTCGCGTGCGTCCACCTCGGGGCACCCGCCGCCCCCACGCATCTTGGTACCAATGTGTCGCCGGGGCGACCCCAATGAAGAAACTTCCGTCTCCCGGAGGCGCTCAGTAGCCGAGGAAGTGGTCCCGCTTGATGCGGCGGACCTTGCCTCGCAGACTGCTCGCGGTGCGATCGACGAAGTCGGGCCGACCCGAGATCAGCACGGTGCGGTCGGCCAGATCGGGGACGTGCTCGCTGATCGTGGCGGCGTCGATCCGGTCGACGGGAAGACGCACGACCCGCGCGGGCGACGCCTCCAACTCCGCGACGTACGGCTGGTCCTCGCGTTCGCCCAGGATCACCACGACGTCGCGGTCACGATGCGCGGCCAACTGACTCAGGAACGGCGTGACACCGATGCCGGCACCGACCAACAACACAGGTCCCGAGGCCGGCCACACGAAGTCGCCGTGGACCGCGGTGACCCGCACCCGGTCGCCGGGCGACAGCGCCGCCATGGCTCGCTTGTAGGAGGAACCGGGCGCGGGGTGGCGGGTCGCCACGACGACCTGGCCGCCGGGGACCGAGACCACACTGAACATCCGGCGGCGGCCACGCGCATCGATCCCGCGGTGCGGAATGTCGAGCTCGATGAACTGGCCCGGTTCGAACTGCAACGGCCGGTCCGCGTCGAAGACGTACTCGACGACCTCGTCGCCCAGCCGGCGCTGCTCGCGCAGCACGAGGTGGCGCGAACCCTGACGGAGGACGAACGCGACCAGCCCCGTCACGACCAGCGTCAGTTCGTACGTACTGGTGAACGGCTCGGACGTCCACGGATCGCCGAAGATCCGCGCCGTCAGCAACGGCCACGTGAACAACACGCCGGCGAGCGCTGCGACTGCCAACTGTTGGCCCCGCCGAGGTGGCAGCGTCAGCGGCTCACTCAGCATGAAGCCACCGAAGAACACGATGGGCGTCGAGTAGAGGGTGAACTGCAGCGCCTGTCCGAGATCGGCTCCCAGACCCAGCTGGAACCACAGCGTGATGGCGATGGCCACGACCGCGAAGACCGCTCCGAGGCCGAGCCGGCGGGTGCGGTGCAGCACCAGCAGCGCACCGACCAGGACGAACCAGAACAGCGGCTCACTGGCCACCCACCAGCCGGTGAAGGGCAGTGGCCATCCGGTGATCCAGCCGAGCAGCACCGCCAGCACGACACCTGCGGCGGCGGGATTCACGAGATGACGGCCGCGCCACGCGATGGCGTACTTGGAGATCTGGGCGAGAGCGGCGACCACCGCGAGCCAGGCCAATTGCTCGACGTCGGTCGACGGCCAGTAGAGGAACCACAGGATCAGCGAGGTGACGAGAGCCGACTCGACGTGCGGGTGCGCCCCGACCAGGCGACCCACGACGAGATTCGTCACGACGGACGCGACCACGAGAACCATGAGCGTCACGAGCAGCGCATCGACCCCGAAGACCGTGGAGTCGAGCACACCGAGAGCGGACTCGACCAGCGCAACGGCCGCGAGGGCCAGCAGGACGAGTGTCACGAGCCGGTACATCGTGAAGCGGCCGAGTTGGCGGTCGAGCAATGTCATGCCGGCACCTTCGTCGAAAAAGCACAGTACGCAGGCACCGGCATTCGAAGACTCACGCTCGCTCGCTTGCGCTCACTCATGCGAACACCTCTCCGGGCAGACCCTGACCGACGAGCCGATGGTCGCGGTCGAGCGCGGCCCACCAGTGTCCGGTGCCGGACAGGTCGTCAGCGAAGAACGCCGCCGTGGCGAGACCGTCGGCCCACCCCGCATCGGGCCCTCCCGCCCACGCCGCCACGACGTCACGCGTCGGCAGGCCCGTGCGCGCGTCGAGCACGTGGTGCAGATCGTTGGACCACCGTCGCCGGTTCGTGGCCGAGCCGCAGAGCGCCTCGCCGTGGGGCACCGTCACGACGGCGATCGCGAGCTCAGGATCGCTCGGGTCCTCGAGCGCCACGCGCAAGGGGTCGCCGGAGTGATTCACCAGGTCACCACTCGCGTCGACGACACACGGTTGATCGATCAGGGCGGCCACCTCGCCGGCGAGCCAACCCTTGCCGACGGCGCCGATGTCGAGGACGACCGGCCCGGGGACGTGCAGGACGGTGCCGACCAAGGAACAGTCGCCCCAGGAGGGAACCCGCACGGGTCCGCCGGTCGGCGAGAACGTGTAACCGGGGCCGTAGCCGAACTGCTCGAGGGCACCACCGACGAGCGGGCTGACGGCGCCGCCGGTCAGCGCGAAGAGTCGGTCATAGATCGACAGGATCGCCGGGGCGTCGGGACCGAGGTCGACTTCGCGCTGCGTGCGGAGCGCGGCGATCGTCGAGTCCTCGCGAAAGCGCGACCACGTCCGGTCGAATCGAGTGATCCGGTCCGTGATCGCGCTCCGCAAAGTGTGGCCGATCGGGTCGGGGGTCCCGATCGACCACGCGGTTCCGATGGCATCGAAGTGCCAGTCGGAAATCATGGTCGGCCTCAGGCCTGAGCCTGGCCGATGATCTGATCGATGGCGTCGTTGAAGCCGCCACTGGTCAGCGACGAGCCCGACACCTTGTCGATGTCGAGTTCGGTGATCTTGCGGCCCTCGACCAAGGCGTCGATGCCGCTCTCGAACTTGCTCTGGAACTGTGCGGAGTTGCCACCCTGGGCCTGGCCGTCCGTGTCGAGTTCGACGATCGTGCCGTCGGCGGCCAGCTCGACCTCGACCTCGATCGACTGGGTCTGGCCGTCCGGCGAGGTGTAGGTGCCCGTTGCCTCGTAGTCGCCGGCCGTGAAGGCGGCCGAGGAGTCCGCCGAATCCGTCGGCTCGGCGCCGTCGGCAGGAGTGCTCGAGGTCGCCGGCGTGGCCGCCGGCGGGTTGTCGGCGTTCGTGTCACCGTCGCTGCCGCAGGCAGCCAGGGTGAGTAGAGCGGTTGAGGCGGCGAGGGCGGCGTAGGCGCGTCTCTTCGTCGGGGTCATGCGGGCTCCTTGCAGGGGTCCGGGTGGTTTCTCGTTCAACCGTTGTCTCGACCAACCTAGGTGACCCGATGCGCCAATTCGAGCCCGAAGGGGGTGTGAGAAGAGACCCACAGTGACTTCTCAGGTCGCGCCCAGCGCACTCAATCCAAGCAGAACTCGTTCCCCTCGGGATCGGTCATGACGATGAAGCCGATTTCGAGCGGCGGAGCCGGATCGAACCGGCGCACGCGCGAAGCTCCGATCGCCACGAGTCGCTCGCACTCCGCCTCGAGCGCCGCCATCCGTTCGTCCCCCTCCAGCCCGGGCGCCGCCCGGACATCGAGGTGGACCCGGTTCTTGGCGACCTTGTCCTCGGGCACCTGCTGGAAGAACACGCGAGGCCGCTGACCGTCGGGGTCCTCGATCGCGGCCCGCGAGCGTCGCTGGTCGACCGGCACGCCGATCCGTTCGAGGAACTCGTCCCAGGCCGGCCACGGGTCGGCGCCCGGATCGAGGGTCACACCCGGCGGCGGAGGGACCTCGTATCCCAGGACGGCGGCCCAGAAGGTCGCGAGGGCCGGCGGGTCGTGGGCGTCGAAGGTGATCTGGACATCGAGGGACATGGGCGGCTCCGTTCCGGTGCGGTACGTGCATTCTGGCAGGGCGAACCGACAAGAATCAGAACGTGAGCACCCACCGACTGTTCCACCTCATCGCGGCACCGGACTGGGCCGCCGTCTCCGGCGCGCAGACCTATGCACCGGCATCGCTCGAGAGTGACGGGTTCGTGCACCTGTCGACCGAGGCACAGGTCGCCGGCTCGGCCGACCTCTTCTTCGCCGGCGTGGACGACCTGCTCGTCCTCACGATCGAGATCCCCAGAACCGACCCACGATTGCGCTGGGAACTCGGCACGGGACCGCGGGGAACCGAACCATTCCCGCATTTCCACGCACCTCTCCCGCTCGCGTTCGTCACGGCCACGTCCAAATTCCGGGCGCGTGATGGGACGTTGGGCCAGGAGTCTTAGGCTTGCCTCATGACTGTGGACAGGAAGGTGCGCGTCGCCGTCGTCGGCGCCGGCCCCGCTGGCGTGTACGCCGCCGACATCCTCACCAAGAACGAAGATCTCGACGTGACCGTCGACATCATCGATCGCGACCCGACGCCGTTCGGCCTGATCCGGTACGGCGTGGCTCCCGATCACCCGCGGATCAAGGAGATCATCAAGGCGCTCAAGCGCGTCATGGCGAACCCCGACATCAGCTTCTTCGGCAACGTGAACTTCGGCACCGACGTCAAGCTCGAGGACCTCAAGGGCTTCTACGACGCCGTCGTGTTCGCCACCGGCGCGCGCCGTGACCGCGAACTGCAGATCCCCGGCCGCGACCTCGACGGTTCGTACGGCGCGGCGGACTTCGTCTACTGGTACGACGGCCACCCGGACGCCCCGCGCGACTGGGACTTCCAGCCGCACGCCAAGGAGATCGCCGTGCTCGGCGTGGGCAACGTCGGCCTCGACATCGCCCGCATCCTGGCCAAGACGGCCGAGGAACTGCTCGTCACCGAGATCCCCGACAACGTGTACGAGGGCCTGAAGAACAACGCCACGACCGACGTGCACGTGTTCGCCCGCCGTGGTCCGGCGCAGGTCAAGTTCACGCCGATGGAACTGCGCGAGCTCAGCCACTCCCCCACGATCGACGTCATCGTGCACCCCGAGGGCTACGAGTTCGACCACGGTTCGATGGAGGCGCTCAGCGCGGCCAAGAGCCAGAAGCTCGTCGTCAAGGTCCTGGGCGACTACCTCGCCAAGGAACCGTCCGGCGCCCCGCACCGCATCCACATCCACTTCTGCCAGAACCCCGTCGAGATCCTCGGCGAGGACGGCAAGGTCGTCGGCCTGCGCACCGAGATCACCGAGCTCGACGGCACCGGCAACGTCCGGGGCACCGGCGAGTTCAAGGACTGGCCCGTCCAGGCCGTCTACCGCGCGATCGGCTACTACTCCGACAACCTCTCCGGCCTGCCCTTCGACGCCACCGCGGGGGTCCTGCCCAACGACGGCGGCCACGTGCTCGACATCGACGGCACCCCGATCCCGGGCGTGTACGCCACCGGGTGGATCAAGCGCGGTCCGGTCGGCCTGATCGGTCACACGAAGTCCGACGCGGCGCAGACGATCTCGATGCTCGTCGAGGACCTGCCGACGCTGAAGGCGCCTGAGCATCCCGAGCGCGAGGCCTTCGACCGCTACCTCGACAGCCGTGGTCTGGAGTACACGACGTGGGAGGGCTGGGAGAAGCTCGACGCCCACGAGCTCGCCCTCGGCGAATCCGACGCCCACCCGCGCGAGCGCAAGAAGGTCGTCGCCCGCGACGAGATGGTGTCGATCGCCCGCGGCTGAGTTCGTCCCGCTGTTCACAGGTTTCCCACGAGACCGCTCAAAGCATGCTTCGTGCACACGTAACTACGTGTGCACGAAGCCTGGAACGAGCGGTCTCGTGGGAAACCGGCAGCCCACCCGCCCTAGACTCACGCCATGGCGAGACGACTGCTGTTGATGCGGCACGGCAAGGCAGCCTGGCCGGACGTGCCGGACCACGAGCGACCGCTCGCCGAGCGCGGCCGGCGCGAGGCGGGACTGGCGGGCGACTGGATCCGCGAGACCTTCGGCGGAGTCGACGCGGTGCTGTGCTCGTCGGCCACCCGGACGCGCGAGACGCTCGAGGCCACCGGTCTCGATGCGCCCGCGACCTTCCACGACGAGATCTACGACGGCTGGCCCGGGGCCCTGCTCGCCACGATCACGGACCACGCCCCGGCCGACGCCGAGACCGTGTTGCTGATCGGGCACGCGCCCGGCACGCCCGGTCTGGCCGTGCAGTTGGCCGACGAGGACTCGGACCCGCAGGTGGTGCGGGACGTCCGAGGCGGCTTCCCGACCTCGGCGATCGCGGTGTTGCAGACGGACGCGCCCTGGGCCTCCCTCGGCCCAGGGGGCGCCGTCCTCGTCGACTACGTCATCGCGCGCTGACGGTCACTTCACCACCTTGAGCGTGAACGTGCCCGTCGCGGCGTTCGTGGTCGACGACCCCGAGAACTTCGCGGTCAACCTCACCGTGCCGCGCTTCTGCTTCGGGAGCGTCAGCGTGGCCTTGCCGTTACGCATCGGCGCAGAGGCCAAGAGCTTCGATCCGCGGTAGACGCGGACCAGCCCGGCCTTCTCGGTGAAGCCGGACGTGGCGACCGTGACCCGGACCGTGGCCCGCTTCTTCGGCGTGACCTTCTTCGTCACGACCTTCCCGGACACCTTGGCCGAGGCCTTCGCGATCGTCACCGTGACGGTCGTGTCGCTCGGCTCGTACCCGGCGGCGCCGCCGTAGAACACGGTCAGCGGATGGCTGCCGACGGCGAGCGCGGTGCCCTTGATCGCGATCGTGGCCCGGCCGTCGATCATGAGCGCCGAGCCGACGGCCCGACCGTCGGCCGTCGCGTGGACCACGCCCGTGGCACCGGCTGCGCCGACCACCGTGACGAGGGTCTGCCGGCCGTAGGTCCCGGCGGCGGCGGTGGCCGTGATCGAGGACTCCGCCATGACGCCGACGCGGACCGTGCCGGTCGAGTCGGAGTAGCGACCCGCGCCCGTGAAGGCGACGTCCAGCGTCCGGTTGCCGGCGGCCAGCGCACCGGCCGGGACGGTCACCGTCGCCGTGCCGCCGGCGACCTCGGCCGTGCCGAGCTCGACACCACCGACCGAGACCGAGACCGTGCCGCGCGGCGAGCCGGTCGACGAGGCGACGGTCACGTCGACGTCGAAGGCCTCGTCGGTCCAGACGACCTTCGGCGCGGACGCCGTCGTCGTCGTGGTGACCGCCGCGGCCTCGCCCGGATCGAACCCGACGATCACGGGGTCGTGATCGCTGGCCCGGTAGGGAGTCGACGCGTCGAACATGGCCGTGATGTTGTTGTTGAACCGGCTGTACTCGCGGCCGATCGACTCCGGGGCGTTGATCGTCCAGACGTCGGCACCGGTCACCCGCGCGAAGGCGGCGTCCGAGGCGAAGACGTGGTCGAGCGACCCGTGCGTGCCGTCGAACTGGTACGTCTCCTCGTCGGTGAGCGTCTGGTCGACGTTGACGAAGCCGGCGTCCTCGATGATCGCGAGCGGATCCTCCTTGGCGTAGGAGTTGAAGTCGCCCAGCAGGAAGACCCGGTCCGTCTCGGTCTGCGCCTCGAGCGACTCGACGAAGTCGACGAGCGCCTCGGCTTGGCCGATGCGCGCCCGGTTGGACGCACCCTGGCCGTCGCCCTGGTCGGCGTTGACGCCCTCGCCCGAGCCCTTCGACTTGAAGTGGTTCACGACGGCGAGGAAGTCCTGCCCGGCATCGCCGTCCACGGGCCGGAACTCCTGTGCCAGCGGCGCGCGGGCGTTCGAGAACGCCGCCGAGTCCAGGATGTGCGACGGACCGACCGGCTCGACGACGTCCTGCTGGTAGATGAACGCCGTACGGATGACGTCGCGCCCCGTGGTCGGGATCGTCGACGGCGACAGCACGGGTGCCCACTTGGGTGTGCCGGCGTCCGCATTGAGCGCGGCGACGAGGGTCTTCAGCGCCTCGTCACGATCGGCGCCACCGAGCGATCCGGTGTCCTCGATCTCCTCCAGCGACAGCACGTCGGCGTCGAGCGTGTTGATGGCCTTCACGATCTTGGCCTGCTGACGCGCCAGGTTCGTGTCGTTGGCGGCACCACGCGGTCCGTCGGGCGTGCACGCGTTCACGGTGATCCGCGCGGCGGCCCGGTCGGTGTAGAACGTGCAGTCGCGGCCGAGCGCGAGCCAGTCCTCGCCGGTCGTCGGGAAGTAGTTCAGCACGTTGAACGAGGCCAGCTTGATCGCGCCGCCGACGTCGTTCGGCGCCACCTCGCGGGTGCTGGCGCTGGCGACTGTCGCGGACTCGTCACCGGCGGCGAACGGCACCGTCGGCTGCAGCTTCCACAGGTTGTTGCGGTAGTCCAGCACGAGCGGGTCGTCGATCGTGACGGAGGCACCGGTGCGGACCTCGTTGCTTGCGGTCAGCCACGGGACCGGCAGTTCACGATTCGCGCCGGAGGTGAAGTTGGCCGACTTGCCGTCGTCGAGCGTGATGAGTCGCCCTGCGTTCTGCGCGACGAGCCGGTCGTAGGCCGTGGTGCGCGGACGGACCTCGTTGGTCGGCTGCGGCAGGACCGTGTCACCGGCGGCCAGGCCGAGCTCGCCGAACGTGTTCGTGGCGTAGTTGTTCGTGACGGTGTACGTGCCCGCGGTCGCGTCGACCAGCATGCCCTCGAGCGATTCGCGCTGCGTCTCCGTCAACGGAAACGTGACGGGCGTCGGCGTGACCGTTCCAGCGGTCGCGGCATCCTGCCACGCAGTCGGCTGGATCTGGGTGAGCCCGTTGAACTCCGTGACCGTGCCGGTGACCTCAAGGGTGTCGCCGACGGCGACGTCGGGGCTGCTCGCGAAGGACGAACCGAACAGGTACAGGCCGTCCGAGGCGGTGTGCGTGCCGAGGTCGATCGCGCCACCGGTGCCCGGCGTCTGGATGTAGGCGCCGTTGAAGCCGCCCGTGGCGTACAGCGCCGTGACGACGCCGGTCGTGGTGACGGTCTGGCCGACCAGCGTGCTGGCGGGTCCCGTGCCCTGGATCTGCGCGATCGGAGTGATCGTCGGCTCGGGCTCGGGATCGGTGGGGCCGCCGGGTGCATCGCCGTCGCACTCGGTGCCGCACGCCACCGGGCTGGGGGGTCCGGTGACGAAGTCGGCGGCGTTGTCGTCGGAGTCGGCGCCGCCGCTGCGGTTCAGGGACTCGGTCACCGAGTAGCCGCTGGCCTTGGGCGCGGCTTCGAAGGTGGTGGACAGGCCGTACCCGATGAGGTCGACGAGGGCCCCGTTGGCACGCACGGCAGCGACGTCGCCCGTGAGGGCAGCGGTCGTCTTGGCCAGCGCGATCGTGCCACCGTTGGCGTTGCCCGAGAACGAGACGGTGCTTGCCACGTCGACCGTCGGCAGCGGCTCGCCGTTGGCAGCGTTGTTGTTGCCGCTGACGAGCAGGGTGCCCCCGGGCTCGACGTGGTGGTCGCCGAGTGCGATGACACCGGAGAAGTTGCCGGTCTGGCTGAACGCGCGGTACTGGACGGACCAGCCGTCGACGTCAATCGCCGCGTCCGTGGGGTTGTACAGCTCGACGAACTTGTTGAGGTACGTGGCACCGGCCGAGCCGCCGTTGAGGTACACCTCGTTGATGACGAGGCCGGAGCCGTCGGGTGCGGCGGTGGCGGTGGTCGGAACGGCGACCGCCGTACCGGCCACGAGAGCCAGGGCGGTCAGGCGCAGGAGTGCGGGACGGGACATCGGTTTCCCCTCGATACGGCGGTGGGTGGGTTGCGGAAGGGGCGGTCCGCCGTGGCGGACCGCCCCTGCGCGGTTACTTCTTGACGACGGTGACCTTGGTCGTCGTCGTGGACGGGTTGCCCACGGCGTTGCCGGCGTAGGAGACCGTCAGCGTGACCTTGCCGCGCTTCGTGAACTTCTTCAGCGAGACCTTGGCGACGCCGTTCTTCACGGTGCCCGTGCCGACGACCTTGGAGCCGTTCTTCACGGTGACCTTGCCGCCCTGGACGGTGAAGCCCTTGCCGGTCACCTTGGCGGTGAGCGTCGACTTCTTGCCGACCTTCACCTTCTTGGGAGCGCTCGCCTTGACGGCGGTCGCGGCCTTGGTCACCGTGACGGTGGCGGTCGCGTCGGCCGGTTCGTACGAGGCGCTGCCGTTGAAGAACAGGCCGAAGGTGCGCGTGCCCGGGGTGAGCGCCGTGCCACCGAAGCGGAACGTTCCCTTCCCGTCGACCAGGAAGGCGGTGCCGACCTGGATGCCCAGCTGGTTCGCCACGAAGACGACGCCCGAGGTGCCGGGGTCGGCGGTCAGCGTGATGGTCGCGCCCGTGCCGTACGGCGTGGTCGTGCCGGTGGCCGAGAAGGTCGTCTCGCCCTTGATGACCTCGACCTTGACCGTGGTCGACGAGCGCGAGACATCAGCGTCGCCGCCGTAGGACACGGTCAGCGTCCGCCTGCCGAGACGCAACTGCGAGGCTGCGACCTCGACCGTCGCCTCGCCATCGACGAGCGTCGCCGTACCGAGTTCGGTTCCACCTTCGGAGACCGTCACGGTGCCGTCGGCCACGTAGCCGTCGAGGGTGTCGACATCGACCGTCACATCGAAGGCGTCCGTCTTGGTGACCTGCGCGGGAGCGGAGGCCGTGGTCTCGCTGGGCGCCTTGATCATCAGGGGGATGGTCGCGACGGTGCCCGACGGCGTTACCTCGACCTCGATGGTCGCCTGTCCCACCGCGTCGACTGGCAGGCCGAAGGCGAAAGCCTCCGACGCACCGCTGGTGACCACCCTGGTCCCGAGGTCGAGCGTCTGGCCGTCGCCGTAGTGCAGCGTCGCCGCGGCCGACACATTGGCCGGGCTACCGATCGACGTGAGGTTGAGCTTGGGCAGCGAGAAGCTCACGTCGGCGCCGGACTCGTAGGAGTCCTCAATGCCGCTGACCTGCACCGCGCGGCGACCGAAGTCCGGTGCCACCGGGCTGTTGGCGCCCAGGTAGTCGATCCAGCCCTCGTAGTCGACGACTCCGGTGTCGACCCAGCTGCCCTCGGCGAAGGCGTAGAAGTTGTCGCCACCGAGCGCCAGGAACGACGGGGCGATGACCTTGTACGTCGCGGCCGGGTCGAGCCGCTCGTCGTCGATCCAGACGCTGGTGACGCGCTCGCCCTCGGCGCGCGTGGCATCGTAGGTGTACCGCATGTTGTCGGACACGCCGAGCTGCAGGTACGGGCGGCTGGGCACGTTGCCGTTGGCGTCGCGCTGCCACTGCTGTTCCAGAACCTTCTTCACCTGCGCGCCGGTCAGGGAGACGGTGTAGAGGTTGTTGGTGAACGGCAGCACCGCGTTGGCCTCGGCGAACGTCACCGCACCGTCGACGTTCTGCGGTCCGCCAGTCGTGGTGTTGCCGGCGTAGAGCAACTCGTCACGCAGACCGCCGGGGTTGTTGATCGCGATGTCGGCGGGGGCGTTCGTGCCCTTGGACTGCGCGAGCATCGCGTCCGGGACGAGATTGCCGATCGTCGACTCGCTCGCGCGGTCATCTCGACCCGTCTTCGGGTTGGCCGGATCGGACCCGGTGTACGTGCCGTTCACGTAGCTGCCGCCGGTGTAGGCCGTCGTGATGTCGGCACTGACGTCGGCGACCTTCTCGTTGCCGATCGTGGCGGCGTACGCGAGGGCCTCGGTGACGATCGTGTTGACCTCGGCGACGCGCGGGAACGTGGTATCGGCCGTCGCGACGCGCGCGACGTTCGCGACCGTGTGCGCCGTGACCTCGTCGGTGTCGGCATCGACCGAAAGGGTGACCTTGCCGATGTTCTCGCCGTAGCTGCCGGTCTGGATCACCGGGCGCGTGTCGGCGGTGCCGGGGATCGGGGCGTCCCACGCATAGGCCTTGTGGGTGTGGCCCGTGAAGATCGCGTCGACCGATGGATCGGTATTGTTGACGATGTTCGCGAAGGCACCGCCAGCGGTGATCTCCTGCTCGAGCGTCGCACCGTCGGGAGTGCCCGCGCCGGCGCCCTCGTGATAGGCGGCGAGGATGACGTCGGGCTTCTCGTCGGCCGGCAGCGCGTTGAGACGCTCGACCTCGTCGTTGACCGCGTCGACCGGGTTGGTGAAGGTCAGTCCGCTGATGCCACCGGGCGACACGAGGGTGGGGGTTTCCTCGGTGACCGCGCCGACGACCGCGACCTCCAGACCGCCCACGGTGAAGGTCCTGGATGCCTCCAGCGCGGGCGCGCCGTCCTTGAGCACGTTGGCGCCCAGGTACGGGAACGCGGCCTCTCCGCTCTCGCCGTCGGTGCCGACCCTGTCGGTCAAATCGGCGAAGCCCTTGTCGAACTCGTGGTTGCCGACGGCCGACACGGCCAGGTCGAGCGCGTTGAGCACCTCGAGGGTCGGGGTGTCGTTCTGCGTGGCCGAGGCGAACGGCGAGGCTCCGATGTTGTCACCGACGGACAGGAAGAGCGTGTTCGCCTCGCCGGCGGTCTGACGAATCTGCTCGATCGTCGTCGCGAACTTCGTGGTGTTGGAATCGATACGACCGTGGAAGTCGTTGATGTCGAGGATGGTGATGGTCACCGGATCGGCCGCCTGGGCCGGGGATGCCACGGTCAACGGCGCGCACACGAGGGCGGCGACCGTGACGGCAGCGAGAGATCGGCGGGACTTGGGAATCACGTCTGTCCTTTTCTCACGGATACGGGTTCGCACACGGTAACCCTGAGAATCGGCCAAGAACGCGGCTTGGGAGTGACGGTTAGGTTAAGGCTGGACAAAAGGCGGAAACATCCTGCAATTCCAATACGGCTATCGCGCGCCGTAGCCGAATCGTAACACTTTGCGCCCACCGCGCTGGGCCTCACGCAGTGGGAACGAGGGCCTGGAGGCGGCAGGGACCGTCGGGCGAGGCGACGATCGGATCGAGGGTGAACGGCACGCTCTGGTCGGGCTGCACGTTGTCGAGCGCGAGGACTCTGGCCGGGCCTGCCTGCTCGCCGATGAACACCGTGATGCGGTAACTGCGCGCCTTCTCGGCGGTGTTCTCCACGGCGCCCTTCACGCGCCAGGCACCCTTCGCGTCCCGCGCGCAGGTGAAGGCGGTGATCGCCAGCGGATCGACCGTTCCGGCGACCTGGGTGACACCGGTGGCCGCCGGCGTGGGAGCGCTCGTGGTGGCCGTGGTCTCGGCGTCACCGTCGCCCCCGCACGCCGACATCGTCAGGAGCGGGACCAC
>CAYYQO010000047.1:0-3169 GCA_964473845.1 uncultured Aeromicrobium sp. | reverse complement strand
ACCACCACCGGCCACACGCGCATGCGTCCCATCCCACCATGGCGGCCCCTGCCCCCGACGGAGGCGCACCCGCCACGCGCTACCGTCGAACCTGAGGAAAACATCATCTTCTGGGAGAACACGTGACCATCGAACGGATCGGCATCATCGGCGGAGGGCTCATGGGCTCGGGCATCGCGGAGGTGAATGCGCGCGCAGGAGTCGACGTCGTCGTCGTCGAGGTCGACCATCGCTCGGCCTCGGCTGCTCGCGAGCGGATCGAGTCGTCGCTCGGCCGGGCGGTCGACCGCGGCAAGCTCAGCGAACAGGATCGGGACGCGGCGCTGGAGCGACTGCGCGTCGGCATCGAGTTCGAGGCCCTCGCCGACCGTGACCTCGTCGTCGAGGCGGCCAGCGAGAAGGAGAGCATCAAGCTGGAGCTGTTCCGCCGGCTCGGCCAGGTGGTCACGAATCCCGACGCGATCCTGACCTCCAACACCTCGTCGATCCCGATCGTGAAGCTGGGCGCCGTGTCCGGGCGCGCGGGTCAGGTCATGGGCGTGCACTTCTTCAACCCCGCGCCCGTCATGAAGCTCGTCGAGCTGATCCCGTCACTGACGACGTCGTCCGAGACGCTCACGACGATGCGCTCGTACGTCTCGGACCAACTCGGCAAGCAGCCGATCGATGCGACCGACCGCGCCGGATTCATCGTGAACTCCCTGCTCGTGCCGTATCTGCTCTCGGCGATCCGGATGTACGAGGCGGGGTACGCCTCGGCGAAGGACATCGACGACGGCATGGTCCTGGGCTGCGGGCACCCGATGGGACCGCTCGCGCTCTCGGACCTGATCGGCCTCGACACGATCAAGGCCATCGGCGAGTCGATGTACGAGGAGTTCAAGGAGCCCCTCTACTCGCCGCCGCCGCTGCTCGACCGGATGGTCGACGCGGGCCTGCTCGGCCGCAAGTCCAGCCAAGGCTTCTTCCCTTACTGAGTCGGCGCTCCGCGCCGCGAGATCTGTAGCGGAATCCACCGAAGTTTCTGCGTCAACCGCTGAACGCGGTGGATACCGCTACACATCCGGTCGGCCGGCGGGCCGAGCCACGGCGGCGACCCGTGCGATCGCGGCAGGGCCCACGCGGCAGCAGCCGCCGACCCACCGCGCGCCGGCGTCGATCCACCGCGGGACCAGGCCGACGTCGTACGTGCTGGTGCCGAGCCACTGTTCGTGCTCGGCGTCCCACACCTCGCCGGCGTTCGGATAGGCCAGACCTTCCTTGCCCGTCGCCGCGACGACCTTCAGTGCCGGCAGCACGTCGGCCGGGGCGCAGCAGTTGACGCCGATCGCCACCACCGCGTCGACCGCCGCGGGGATCGCGAACGCGGCGTCGAGCCGTTGCCCGGCACACGTGCGGTCGCCGTCGATCGAGTACGAGAACCACGCCGGGTGGTCGTACTCGGCGAGCAGTCCGGCCAGCACGACCGCCTCGTCCGTGTCGGGAATCGTCTCGACGGCGAGCAGGTCGGGACCGGCCGCCAGCAGGGTCTCG
Source organism: uncultured Aeromicrobium sp. (assembly GCA_964473845.1). Lineage (GTDB taxonomy): Bacteria > Actinomycetota > Actinomycetes > Propionibacteriales > Nocardioidaceae > Aeromicrobium. Next base: position 1,636 of record CAYYQO010000047.1, on the reverse strand, counting down.
ATACGCGGCCGGTGGAACGCCTCCAGTTCGTCGGCGGTCAACCCGTAGCGACCGCGGTACTCCGACCCGTCGCCGAGGACGGCACCGTACGGCCCGACCGAGGCCGCGACCAGTCGTCCCTCGTCCGCGTCGGTGGCCTCGCGTGCCAACTCGACGCTCAGCCGGACCAGTCCCGGGTCGGTGGTCTGATAGCTCGCCGTGGTGGCGACGTCCGCGCCCGCGGCGAAGTAGGCGCGATGCACCGCGACGATCTCCTCGGGCGACTCCCGCAGGACGCGGGCCGTCCACTCGTCGCCGGACAGGTCGTTGCCCCGCTCCTCCAGCGCATTGGACAGGCCTCCGTCGAGCACGTGCATGGCACCAGTGTGCCGTTCGACGCAGCGCGCCGACCGCTCACAGCGATCTGCTGGGGCGGCGGACCTCCGACGCGGCACACTGAGTGAGGCAGCACACAGTGACCCAGGAGAGCTTCATGAAGGTTCCGTTCAGCATCGGCGACTTCCTCGTCCGAGCCCACACCGTGTACCCCGACCGGGTCGCCGTCGTCGACGAGCCCGACCAGGTCGCGCCGTCCTGGGGAGAGCTGACGTATCGCGACGTCATGCGGCTGGCGAAGTCGCAGGCCGCGACGCTGGACGAGTTGGGCATCGAGCCCGGTGCACGGGTCGCGATGGTGTCCCACAACGCCGCCCGGATGTTCGTGTCGTTCTACGGCGTGTCCGCGTGGGGCCGGGTGTTCGTGCCGGTCAACTTCCGGCTCGCGCCGGCCGAGGTCGAGTACATCGTCGGACACTGCGGCGCCGACGTCGTCATGCTGGATCCGGAACTCGAGCACCTCACCGAGGCGTGCGGAGCGGCGAAGCACGTCTTCGTGCTGGGCCGCGACGACGACCAGATCTGGTCCTCGACCGTCGAACCGGCCGCATGGACCCCCGACGAGGATGCGACCGCCACGATCAACTACACCTCGGGCACGACGGCCCGGCCCAAGGGCGTCGAGCAGACGCACCGCGCACTGTGGACGAACGCGACGGTCTTCGGCTGGCAGGCCACCGTGAGCGACCGTGACGTCTACCTGCACACGCTGCCGATGTTCCACTGCAACGGCTGGGGTCAGGTCTACGGCGTCACCGGCATGGGCGGGCGGCACATCGTGATCCGGAAGATCGACGGTGCCGAGATCCTGCGCCGCATCGAGCAGCACGGCGTCACCTACCTGTGCTGTGCGCCGGCGGTGCTGTCGGCGGTGCTGGACGCACTGAACGACTGGACCGGCGAGGTGCCCGGTCGCGACCGCGTGCGCTGCGTCGTCGCGGGCGCTCCCCCGCCGACCCACACGATCCAGCGCGTGCGCGAGGAGCTGGGCTGGGAGTTCATCCAGATCTACGGCCTCACCGAGACCGCGCCCCTGCTGACGATGAGCCGCATGCGCGAGGAGTGGGACGACCTCGACCCGGCCGAGCAGGCCCGCAACCTCGGCCGAGCGGGCGCACCCGCGCTCTCCACCTCGATCATGATCCAGGACGGCGGCGAGATCCTCGCCCGCTCGAACACCGTCCTGGAGGGCTACCGGGAGAATCCCGACGCCACCGCAGAGGCGCTCGCCGGCGATTGGTTCCACACCGGCGACGGCGGC
>CAYYQO010000046.1:0-18552 GCA_964473845.1 uncultured Aeromicrobium sp. | reverse complement strand
GGGTGTGGGTGTTGCGGGCGTACTCGGGGTACATGGCGTACGTCGGCGCGAAGGACAGCGCCGTGCGGCCGGGGCCGCCGAACGCCTGCAGGATCTGCTGCATGACCTCGTTCGACCCGTTGGCCGCCCAGACCTGGTCGGCCGTCAGGCCGTGGCCGAGGTACGCCGCGAGGCCCTCGCGCAGTTCCCGTGCCTCACGGTCGGGATAACGGTTCAGACCGAGCGCGGCCTGCTGGACGGCAGCGGCGATGTCGGCCGCGGCCTCGGCGCTGGGGCCGTACGGGTTCTCGTTCGTGTTGAGGCGCACGGGCACGTCGATCTGCGGGGCACCGTACGGTTCCTCGTTCCTCAGATCGTCGCGAATCGGCACCCAGTCGGCGACACTCACTGCTCACGCTCCAGCCGCGCGGTGACGGCCGCGCCGTGCGAGGGCAGGTCCTCGGCCTCGGCGAGCGTCACGACCTTCGGTCCGACCTCGCGCAGGGCCGCCTCGGAGTACGTGACGACGTGCATGTTCTTGACGAACGCGCGCACCGACAGGCCAGAGGAGTGGCACGCACACCCGGCCGTGGGCAGCACGTGGTTCGAGCCGGCGGCATAGTCGCCGAGCGAGACCGGGGCAAAGGAGCCGACGAACACGGCACCGGCGTTGACGATCCGGGCAGCCACGGCCGAAGCGTCGTCCGTGTGGATCTCGAGGTGCTCGGCCGCATACGCGTTCGCGACCCCGACACCCTGATCGGTGTCGCGCACCAGCACCGTGGCCGACTGCGTGCCGGCCAGCGACGTCCGGATGCGTTCCTCGTGGCGGGCCAGCGGCACCTGACGCTCCAACTCGGCGTCCACGGCATCGGCCAGTTCGACCGAGTCGGTGATCAGCACGCTGGCGGCCAGCGGATCGTGCTCGGCCTGGCTGATCAGGTCGGCAGCCACGAACTCGGGGTCGGCCGACGCATCGGCGACGATCGCGATCTCGGTGGGGCCGGCTTCGGCATCGATGGCGACGACCCCCTGCAGGTGACGCTTGGCCGCGGCGACGAAGATGTTGCCCGGGCCGGTGACCAGGTTGACGGACTCGTTCTCCTCGGTGCCGTACGCGAGCATCGCGAGCGCCTGGGCACCTCCGGCCGCGTAGACCTCGTCGATGCCAAGCCGCGCGCAGGCAGCCAGGATCGTGGGGTGCGGCAGGCCACCGAACTCGACCTGGGGTGGGCTGGCCAGCGCGATGCCGGGCACACCGGCGACCTGGGCCGGCACGGCGTTCATGATCACGGTGCTGACCAGAGGCGCAAGACCGCCGGGCACGTAGAGACCGACGCGCTGCATCGGCACGATGCGGCGCGTGACAGAGGCACCGTCCGCGACGTCGACCGTGACGTCGTGCTCGAGTTCGGCCTCGCACGTCGCCGTCAGCCGGACGATCGACTCGTCGATCGCGGCCAACACGGCAGGGTCGAGGTTGCCGAGGGCCTTCTGCAGCTCCTCGGCGGGGACGCGCAGCCGTTCGGGACGCACGCCGTCGAATCGTTCACCGGCGTCCAGCACCGCTACGGCGCCGCGATCACGGACGTCATCGCAGATCGGGACGACCGCGGCGAGCGCATGCTCGACGTCGACCTCGGCTCGTGGCACCGCGTCGCGATACCCGCCGGTCTGGTCACGTAGATCGAGTCGTCTCAGCACGGCTCAAGTCTAGGCGGGCGGATGCTCTAGCCTCGCATCGTGTCCCGCTCCCCTGACGGCCCGGTGTGGCAACAGCCCGTGACGGCCGGCGTCGTCACCGCGCTCGTGGGTTTCACGTCCTCGTTCGCGGTCGTCCTGGCGGGGTTGCGGGCGGTAGGCGCCACACCGTCCCAGGCCGCGAGCGGGCTGCTGGCCCTGACCGTCGGGTTCGGCATCCTGATCGTCGCGCTGGCCTTGATCCACCGCGTTCCGGTCACCCTCGCCTGGTCCACCCCGGGTGCCGCTCTGCTGGTGTCGACCGGCGCCGTCGAGGGCGGGTGGTCGGCGGCCGTCGGCGCGTTCGTCGTCACGGGCGTCCTGATCGCACTGATCGGCGCGGTCCCGATGCTGGGTGGGTTCGTCGCCCGCATCCCGACCGAGATCGCCCAGGCCATGCTGGCCGGGATCCTGCTGCAGCTGTGCCTGGCACCGTTCCTGGCGTTGGCCGACTCCCCCGGTTACGTGGCGCCCGTCGTCCTTGCCTGGCTCGTGGCGACGCGGTTCCGACCGCGGTGGGCCGTCCCCGTCGCGTTGTTGGTCGCGGTGATCGCGATCGTGATCGCATCCCAGCGTTCCGGCCAGACCCTCGACACGGCGTCCCTCGTGCCTCGATTGGAATGGACGACGCCCACGTGGACCTGGCCCGCGATCGTCGGCATCGCGATTCCGCTCGCGATCGTGACGATGGCTTCGCAGAACCTTCCCGGTGCTGCGGTCCTGCGCAGCTTCGGATTCCGCGTTCCCTGGCGTTCCTCGATCGTGACGACCGGGCTGGGCACGGCTCTCGTGGCACCTTTCGGCGGTCACGCCATGAACCTCGCGGCCCTGTCGGCGGCGCTGGCCGCCGGCGAGGAGGCCGGCCCCCGGGAACGCCGATGGGCCGCAGCCGTCTCTGCCGGAGTCGGCTACCTCGTGATCGCCGGAGCCGCCGGACTCGTCGTGGCACTGGCCGCGGTCGCCCCGGCCGGGATCATCGAGGCGGTCGCCGGACTCGCCCTGATCGGGGCCCTCGTCGGGTCGCTCGAAGGCGCGTTCGCCCGGCCCCGTCACCGCACCAGCGCCGGACTGACCTTCCTGTTCGCCGCCTCCGGCATCTCCCTGCTGTCGGTGGGAGCCGCCTTCTGGGCCCTGCTGCTGGGCCTCGCCGTGCGCGCCGTGCTCGAGCGCGGGGAGGAAGATTCCCCGGTTAACCGGGGAATCCGTCACTGAGCATGGGAAATTTCCCATGCTCAGCGATGGAAAACCCACTCAACCGGGGAATCTGCGGCCCACCCCGCGATAGCCTCACGGCGTGGCGAAGAAGAGCGGAGACGCAACCCCGGCGCTCGTGGCGTTGCACCGTGCCGGGATCGAGGTGACGGTCCATGCCTACGCGCACGACCCGCGGGCCCGCTCGTACGGCCTCGAGGCCGCCGAGGCGCTGGGACTGGATCCGGCTCGGGTCTTCAAGACGCTGATGATCGAGGTCGACGGCGCCCTGGCCGTCGCCGTGGTGCCGGTGGGCGGCAGCCTCGACCTCAAGCGAGTCGCCGCCGCCCTGCGCGGCAAGAAGGCCCAGCTGGCCGATGCGGCCGCCGCTCAACGGGCCACCGGCTACGTCCTGGGCGGGATCAGCCCGTTCGGCCAGAAGCGGGTACATCGGACCGTGGTCGATGCGAGCGCCCTGAAGCACCCGACGGTGTTCGTGTCGGGCGGGCGCCGAGGGCTGGACCTGGAAGTGGCGCCCGCTGACCTGGTCGCCCAGACTCAGGCGATCACGGCTGGGATCGCACGCTGACGTCGCCCGGATGCGGGTGATCGTCGACGAAATCGGCGTACAGCTCGGCCTCACGGTCGGCGCCGTCGTTGCTCAGATAGAGCGACAGCGTGTAGGCGAGCACGGCCGCCAGTGGCCACACCAGGAACGGAACCACCGAATCGACCGCGAGCGGGGCGGACACCGCATCGCCGACCTCGAGCCCGGAGGCCTGCTGGATCGGTGCGGGCCCCCACCAGACTCCCAGTCGCCAGCACACCAGCGCCGCGGCTGACGTTGCCGCAGTCAATGCGACGATCGTGTGCCACGAAGCAGGCCTGGTGAGGCGATGAACCAGGGTGCCCGCCGCCAGTCCCACCACGACGCCGACCAGGGTGAACACGGCAAGGACCTGGAACTGGCCCGTGGCCGCAGCTTCGGTCAGCACCAGGCCACGCTCGGTGGCCAGCCACTGCGAGGGCCGGGCGAAGGCCAGCCACACCAGTGCAGCAGGCACGCCGCTGGCCACCACGACCAGCAGCGTTCGCGTCACGCGATTCATGTGAGACACCCCGGACCCAGCAGTTCCTTCAGATCCGCGAACAGCGACGACGTCGTGGACACCCGCAATCCCTGGTCGAGGCGCATCGTCGTGGTCTTGCCGTGGCCCGACAGTCGCAGATGCACCTCGGTGACCCCCGGATGCGCACCCAGCACCTGCTTGAAGGCGTTGATCGTGTCGATCGTGCACCGGGCCGCAGCGATGCTGACGACCAGTGGCTGATCGGTACGGCCCTCACCGATCGACGGGCGGGTCACCTCGGTGGCCGACAGGTCCATGCCGTCGTCGTTGCGTCGCACCCGGACCTTGACCACCACGAGCGAATCCTGGGTCAGCACCGAAGCTGCCAGGTTGTAGGCCGCGGGGAACACCGCGATGTCGACCGAGCCCTCGAGGTCCTCGACCGTGATCGTGGCCCACGTGTCGCCCTTCTTGCTCATCCGGCGCTGGACGCCGGTGACCAACCCGCACAGTCGCAGGACGTCGCCGTCGGGCCGGTCGCCGTCGAGCAGCGCCCCGATCGAGGAGTCGGAGTTGGCCGCCAGCACGTGCTCGAGACCGCCGAGGGGGTGGTCCGAGACGTACAGGCCCAACATGTCGCGTTCGAACGCGAGCTTCTGGGTCTTGTCCCACTCGGGGATGTCCGGGACGACGATCCCCATCGTGTCGAAGTCCTCTTCGAACGCGCCGAACAAGGAGTCCTGACCGATCGCGGCGTTGCGTTTGATGTCGATGTACTGGTCGACCGCTTCCTCGGCGATCGAGGCCAGCGCGCGCCGGCCGTGGCCGGCGGAGTCGAACGCACCGGACTTGATGAGCGAGTCGAGCACGCGCTTGTTGCAGACCGGCGTCGGGACCTTGTCGAGGAAGTCGCCGAAATCGGTGAACGCGCCCTTGGCCTCGCGCGCCTCGATGATTCCGCCCACGACGTTGGCGCCGACATTGCGCACGGCTGTCAGGCCGAAGCGGATGTCAGGGCCCACGGAGGCGAAGTTAGCCACCGAGTCGTTGACGTCCGGCGGCAGCACCTTGATGCCCAGCCGGCGGCACTCGGCCAGGTAGAGCGCGGACTTGTCCTTGTCGTCCTTGACGCTGGTCAGCAGCGCCGCCATGTACTCGGCCGGGTAGCGCGCCTTCAGGTAGGCGGTCCAGTAACTGATGACACCGTAGGAGGCCGAGTGCGCCTTGTTGAAGGCATAGTCGGCGAACGGGACGAGGATCTCCCACAGCGTCTTGACGGCATCGGTGGAGAATCCACGCTCGACCATGCCGGCCTCGAATCCGACGAACTCCTGCTGCAGCACCTCACGCTTCTTCTTGCCCATCGCGCGACGCAGGTTGTCGGCCTGTCCCAGCGAGTAGCCGGCCAGCACCTGGGCGATCTCCATGACCTGCTCCTGGTACACGATCAGGCCGTAGGTGGTGCCCAGGATCGGTTTCAGCGCCTCGGTCAATTCCGGGTGGATGTAGTCGATCTCCTGGCGCCCGTTCTTGCGCTTGGCGTAGTTCGTGTGGCTGTCCGCGCCCATCGGACCGGGGCGGTACAACGCGATGACGGCGCTGATGTCTTCGAAGTTGTCCGGCTGCATCTGCTTGAGCAGCTGGCGGATCGGCGGCGAGTCGAGCTGGAACACGCCCAAGGTGTCACCGCGGCACAACAACGCGTACGCCTCGGGATCGTCGAAGGCCAGGTCCTCGAGCACGAGGTCGATGTCGCGGTTCGCCTTGATGTTCTCGAGCGCGTCGTTGAGCACCGTGAGGTTGCGCAGGCCCAGGAAGTCCATCTTGACCAGACCGAGCGACTCGCACATCGGGTAGTCGAACTGGGTGATGACCGACCCATCGGCCTCGCGCTTCATGATCGGCACGATGTCCAGCAGCGGGTCGCTGCTCATGATGACGCCCGCGGCGTGCACACCCCAGTTGCGGATCTGGCCCTCGAGGCCGAGCGCGATGTCGTAGACCTGGCGCACGTCGTGGTCCTGGGCGTGCAGTTCGCGGAAGTCCTTGCCGTCGTTGTAGCGCGGATGCGACTCGTTGAAGATGTCCGCGAGCTTGACGCCCTTGCCCATGACGTCGGCGGGCATCGCCTTGGTGATCTTGTCGCCCATCGCGAACGGGTAGTCCAGGATGCGACTGGCGTCCTTGACGGCGGCCTTGGACTTGAGACGACCGAACGTGGCGATCTGGGCGACCTTGTCGGTGCCGTACTTCTGGGTGACGTACTGGATGACCTCGCCGCGACGACGCTCGTCGAAGTCGATGTCGAAGTCGGGCATCGACGGACGCTCGGGGTTGAGGAAACGCTCGAAGATCAGGCCGTTCTGCAGCGGGCACAGGTCGGTGATGCGCAGCGCGTAGGCGGCGATCGAGCCGGCGCCCGATCCACGGCCCGGCCCCACCCGGATACCGTTGTCCTTGGACCAGCCGATGAAGTCGGCGACCACCAGGTAGTAGCCGCAGTACCCCTTCTGGGCGATGACCTCGAGTTCCATCTCGGTGCGGTTGCGAACGTCGTCGGAGAAGTCATCGCCGTAGCGCGCCGTGATCCCGCGCCACACCTCCTGACGGAACCAGGACTCCTCGGTCTCGCCGTCGGGGATGTCGGCGCGGGCCATGTAGCCACCGGTGGACTCGGTGAAGGAGACGTCGCACCTCTCGGCGATCAGCAGCGTGTTGTCACACGCCTCCTTCATGCCGTTCTTGTCCTCCCACAACGAGCGCATCTCGGCGGCTGACTTGATGTAGTAACCACCACCGTCGAAGCGCAGGCGCTTCTCGTCGCTGATCCGCTTGCCCGAGGCGACACAGATCAGCGCGTCGTGCGCCGCGGCATCGCCGGGATTGGTGTAGTGCGAGTCGTTCGTGGCGACGGGCGGAATACCCAGTTCGCGACCCAACCGCAGCAGGTCGTCGCGGACCCGGCGCTCGACCGAGATGTCGTGGTCCATCAATTCGAGGAAGAAGTTCTCCTTGCCGAAGAGCTCCTGCAATTCGGCGGCCTCGCGGCGCGCTTCGTCGTACTGGCCCAGGCGCAATCGCGTCTGGACGGCACCGGAGGGGCACCCGGTCGTGGCGATGATCCCCTCGGAGTAGCGCTCGAGCAGTTCACGGTCGGCGCGCGGCTTGTAGTAGTACCCCTCGAGACTGGACATCGAGGAGATACGGAACAAGTTGTGCATGCCCTCGGTCGAATGCGCCCACATCGTCATGTGGGTGTAGGCGCCACCGCCGGCGACGTCGTCGCCCCCTTCCTCGGCGGCATTGCCGCGGCCCCAGCGCACTCGCTTCTTCTCGCTGCGGTGCGTGCCGGGGGTCAGGTAGGACTCGATCCCGATGATCGGCTTGACGCCGTGCTCGTTGGCCTTCTTCCAGAAGTCGTAGGCACCGTGCACGTTGCCGTGGTCGGTCATGGCGATCGCCGGCATCTGCTGCTCGGCCGTGCGCTCGAACAGACCGTCGAGCAGGGAGTGCCCATCGAGCATCGAGTACTCCGTGTGGACGTGCAGGTGCACGAAGCTCGAATCGCTCGCCATGGTCGCCGTCGGCCTCCGCTACGTCATCAATCCCGGGCAGGAATCACCTTGCGGACCGCCGGGACGAAGCCCGTCGATCGAGAAGGTGGGGAAGAACCCCCAGCGTACGTGAGCGCACCGACCGTTTCGGGTCGGCACGCCCACGTGCCGTGGGAGGAGGCTGTGCTACTTCATCGACGCCCGCTGATAGGCCCGCACCGACAGCGGAACGAACACCGCCACGATGGCCACGACCCAGATGAGGGTGTAGATCACCGGATTCTGCAGGCTCCAGGCGTCGGCGACCGGAACGCCTTCGGGCAGGTTGCCGAACAGGTCACGCACGGCCTGGGTCACGGCCGACACCGGATTCCATTCGACGAACGGACGCAGGAAGTCCGGGAAGGACTCGGTCGGCACGAAGGCGTTCGAGACGAACGTGAGCGGCATGATCACCATGAACGAGGCGTTGTTGATGACGTCGACGCTGGGCACGATCAGGCCGATCCAGGCCATGATCCAACTGACCGCGTAGGCGAAGACCAACAGCAGCGCGAAGGCCGCCAGCATCTTCGGGATGCCGTTGTGCGCCCTCCACCCGACCAACAGGCCCGTGAGCGCCATGATGATGAGCGACAGCACGTTGTAGACCACGTCGGAGCCGGTGCGGCCGATCAGCACGGCGGACCTGGCCATGGGCAAGGACCGGAACCGGTCGATGAAACCCTTCTGCATGTCCTCGGCCATCGCCGCCCCCGAGAACGTCGCGCCGAAGACCACGGTCTGGGCGAAGATGCCGCCGATCAGGAATTCCTTGTAGTCCAGCCCGGGACCAGCGTCGATCGCGCCGCCGAAGACGTAGGCGAACAGCAGCACGAACATGATGGGCGAGAGCAGGACGAACACCATGATCTCGGGCACGCGCTTGATCTTGATCAGGTTGCGCTTGGCGCAGACCCAGCCGTCGCGCAGGGCAGCGAGCGGACCGCTGCGTACGGTCGTCGTCGTCATCGGGCCACCTCCTCGTTGGTCGAATCGTCCTCGGCCTCGTGGCCGGTCAGGGTCAGGAAAACGTCGTCGAGCGTGGGCCGGCGCAAACCGATGTCGAGCACTTCGATGCTCTCGTCGCGGATGCGGCCCAGTACCTGCATCAGGTCAGCGGCACCATCACCACGCACCCCGGCGGTGGCGGAGCGTTCGCGCGTCGCGACCTCGCCCTGCGCGACGTCGCCCAGGATCGAGGCGACCTTGGCCGTGTGCGACGGATCCGCCACGACGACCTCGATGCGCTCGCCCCCGACCTGGGCCTTGAGTTGATCGGCCGTGCCCTCGGCGATGGCCTTGCCCTGGTCGATCACGATGATGTTGTCCGCGAGCAGATCGGCCTCCTCGAGGTACTGGGTCGTCAACAGCACCGTGGCACCGGACGACACGAGATCGGCGATGACCTCCCACATCTGCTGGCGACTGCGCGGGTCGAGACCCGTCGTGGGCTCGTCCAGCACGATGACGGGCGGTTCGGCCACGAGCGCGCCGGCCAGGTCCAGCCGCCGGCGCATGCCACCGGAGTACGTCTTGGACGGACGGTCGGCCGCATCGGAGAGCCCGAACCGTTCGAGCAGTTCGCGAGCCCGCGCGCCGGCGTCCTTGGCGCGCATGCCGTAGAGCCGGCCGACCATCTCGAGGTTCTCGTACCCCGTGAGGTACTCGTCGACAGCCGCGTACTGACCGGACAGGCCGATCTTGTGGCGGACGCCGTTGGGATCGCGCCGGACGTCGACCCCGGCGACCGTCGCCTCGCCCTCGTCGGGGCTGAGCAGGGTGGTCAGGATGCGCACCGCCGTGGTCTTTCCGGCGCCATTGGGCCCGAGCAGCCCCAGGACGGTTCCTTCGGGAACCGTCAGGTCCAGGCCGCCCAGGGCCTCGACCTCTCCATACCGTTTGACCAGTCCGGTCGCGCGGATCATGTCCGTCATGCGATGCCTCTCAGATGGGAATTGAGGTGTCCTGGGTCCAGTGTGCAACCGGCCACCGACAGTTTCGTGAGCTCGTGGGCCCGGTACGCGCTACGGTGAGCACCAGAATGTGAACATCGTATACATGGCAAGACGGAGGAGCAATGGCCGAACCCGAGGACGCGCGGGCCTACCACCACGGAGACCTGGCGAACGCCCTGCTGTCGGCGGCCTTCGACCTCGCGCGATCCGACGGTCCGGCCGGGATCACCATCCGCGCCGTCACTCGTGAGGTGGGTGTCTCCCCCTCGGCGGCCTACCGCCACTTCGCCGACCGCGGGGCGTTGACCCTGGCGGCCGCCCGGCGGGCCAATGTGCTGCTCGCCCGGTCCATGCTGGACGCGACGAAAGAACTCGGCGGCGACTCGGCCTCCGACCGCGCCGTCAACCAGCTGCGCGGCGTCGGGCTGGGCTACATCCGGTTCTCGCTGACCGAACCGGGCTGGGCCGCCCTGGCCTTCGCCGCCCAGGGCGAAGCCGCTCCCCCGTCCGAACCGACTTCGCCGACCGTCGGTGTCGAAGGCTCCACGCCGTCACCGTTCGAGCTGCTGACCTCGGCCCTGGACGCGATGGTCGAGTCGGGTGCACTCAGCCCGCGTGACCGTCTGCAGGCGGAGTGGCCGTGCTGGGCGACCGTTCACGGATTCGGCGAGCTGGTCAGCCGCGGCCCGCTACGGCGCCTTCCGCGCGAAGCCGTGGATCACCTGGCAGGACGCTGCGTCGAGACCATCATCCGCGGTCTCGCGACCTGACCGTCAGCGCTTGACCGGCGCCGTCCGCGCCGACCACACCGCCCGCGAGGCGTACGTACGCTTCGATCCGACCACTCGCACCGAGATCCGCTTGCCCCGGTACTTCGCGGTGACCTTCCAGTTCTTCTTCGTCGCGCCCTTGATCGGCTTGCCGCCGGCGTACCACTGGTACCGGTTCTTGACCCCGCCGACAGACCACCGCGGCGGCTTGGCCTTCATCGTGCGGCCGACCTTCGGTCGACCCGACAGGACCGCGCGTTTCTTGGCCTTGAACGTCCCGACCGCCTTGACCTTGGCCGCCGAGACCGAGATCGCCACCCGACCGGGCGCCGCCGCTCGCACGACGACGTGGATCGGCTTGCCCCGGTGCGCAGCCGTGACCTTGAACGTGCGCTTCGCCCCGCCCTTGGCATTCGACACGGCCTTGCCGCCGACGTACCAACGGAAGGTCAAGGTCGGCCTGGCCGGGTCCCAGCGTCCGGTGCGCACCGCGAGTTTCGCCCCGGTCCTGGGCTTTCCGGCGACCGACGGCCGGACGAGATTGCGCACCGGCACGGCCGGCGCGAGGTAGTGCAGCCGCCACGCGGACCGCGTCGAATTCACGAGTCGGTAGATCAGCCGGCCTCCTGCGACGAACCACGGCATGTCGACCGAGGGCGGCGAAGCCAACGTCGCGATCCTCGTCGCTGCTGTGGCGGTGGTGGTCGTGAGCCACGCGCCGTTGTCATTGTACTTCTGGTGGGCCACGACCAAGCGGTCGCCGAGCGCGCGGGGCCAGCGGAAGTTGCCGGCCTTGACCGTGGTGCCCGCAGCCGTTCCGTTGGAGACGACCAGAGTCCCGCCAACCGTCATGGCCAACCGGTTGTTCCACGTCACGAGCTCAGGAGAGGAAGATGAGGTCAGGGCCCGTGCTCCCGCCCCCGGGGTCAGGGTCGTCAGCGCCGTGCCCGTGGTCACGGCGAGCCTGGGCGAGAACTGACCGATCAGCACGTAGGCCCGCTGGCCGACGCCGTGCACCGCTCGGATCTCGTTCGAGGTCGAGGTCGTGTCGGTCAGCAGCCGCACGGTGCCGGCGGCCGTGCCGTCGCTGGACCAGAACTCGCTCGTTGCTCCGACCGAGCGCGACAGGTAGATGCGGTCGCTCGTCACGCCCCGGATCTGGATGAACGACGACGATCCGACACTCAGCGCATCAGTGACCTTGGCCGTCGCCCCGGTGATGGCGTTGACCCGGAACAACGTGAAGTTGCTGACGGAGTCCGAGCCGGTGAAGTAGAAATGACCGTTGACGTACGCCGCTCCGGAGGACGTGGTGGCGAAGAAGGTGCCACTGTCAGCCACCTCGACCGGCGCCGCATCGGTATCGGCGAGTCTGTACAGCCTGCCTTGTCCGTCCCCCAGCCACGCCGTCGCTCCGCTCGTGCGCATCGCGACGTACGAGACTCCTGTAGGCGCCGTGTGGGTGCGCGCGTAGGAGCCGGCGGCCGTTCCCCGCCAGATCTGCTTGCCGCCGTCGGAGAGGACGACGACACGAGCTGCCGTGGTCATCACGGCCGTGACACCTTGCGGCGCACCGGGGACAGCACGCGTACCGGCGGGGGTGCCGTCGGTACGCCACAGCCGGTGCTGCCCTTCACCTTTGGGCTTCACCCGAAAGTACCGGATCCCAGCCAGAGTTCCACCCCAATGGGCCGGATCGACCAAGGCCTCGGAGATGTCGGCCGAGGACAGTGCCGCAGCGTCCGCGCGCGGCGCCGTGGCCACGGACAAGGACGCGATGAGGGCGATCGCCGTCAGCAGGACCGCCACCGGGCGAATCTCGTGGCGTGACGTGGCAGTGGGACGCACGGAACCGGCTCCATCCCACCGGGACGCCATGCGCCGGACCGTGCTCGGGCCGACTCGCCTCTCCCCCGCAGCCCGGTGTGATCAGCCCATGATGGCGCATGGCTGCGTCCCTGGGTAGTCAGTCCTGCCGATAGGTGGACAGGAAATTGCCCATCCGCTGGATCGCCTCGGCCAGGTCGCGAGACCACGGCAACGTGACGATGCGCAGATGGTCCGGATCGGGCCAGTTGAAGCCGGTGCCCTGGGTCAGCAGGATCTTCTCGCTCATCAGCAGGTCGAGCACGAACTGCTGGTCGTCCTTGATCGGGTACACCTCGGGGTCCAGTTTCGGGAACGCGTACAGCGCGCCCTTCGGCTGGACGACGCTGATGCCGGGGATCTTGCGCAGTTCGGTGACGGCCGTGTCGCGCTGTTCGAGCAGGCGGCCGCCGGGCAGGATCAGTTCCTTGATCGACTGGTATCCGCCGAGGGCGACCTGGATGGCGTTCTGGGCCGGAACGTTGGGACAGAGCCGCATCGACGCGAGCAACGTGATGCCCTCGAGGTAGTCCTGGGCGCGCTCGAGCGGACCCGTCACGACCATCCAGCCGGCCCGGTAGCCGCACACGCGGTACGCCTTGGACAGGCCGTTGAAGGTCAGGGTCAGGACGTCGGGCGCGATGCTGGCCAGCGGGATGTGAGCCGCGTCGTCGTAGAGGATCTTGTCGTAGATCTCGTCGGCCATCAGGATCAGGTCGTGCTTGCGCGCCAGGTCAGCGATGGCCGTCAGCGTCTCGCGCTTGTAGACGGCGCCGGTCGGGTTGTTCGGGTTGATGACGACGATCGCCTTGGTGCGGTCGGTGATCTTGGACTCCAGGTCCGCGAGATCCGGATTCCAGTCGTCCTCCTCGTCGCACAGGTAGTGCACGGGGCGACCACCGGCGAGATTCGTGACCGCGGTCCACAGCGGGTAGTCGGGCACGGGAACCAGCACTTCGTCCCCGTTGTTGAGCAGCGCCTGCAGGGCGATCTGGATCAGCTCACTGACCCCATTGCCCAGCCAGACGTCGTCGATGTCGAGCAGCGGGAAGCCCTCTTGCAGTTGGTAGTGGTGCACGACCGCACGCCGCGCCGACTGGATCCCGCGCGAGTCCGAGTAGCCCTGCGCCGTCGGCAACCCGGCGATGACGTCCTGCAGGATCTCGGCCGGAGCATCGAAGCCGAAGGGCTGCGGGTTGCCGATGTTGAGCTTGAGGATCCGGTGACCCTCGGCCTCCAACTGGGCAGCTCGCGCGCTGACGGGGCCGCGGATGTCGTACAGGACATCCCTCAACTTCTCCGACTGGCGCACGATGGGACTCATACACCCATTGTGCAGCCCCACCCGCACCCGCGGCCAAGGACCCGCGCGAATCGCTGGGAGTGACGTTCGCGGGGTCGACACGCCGTGTAGCACCCCGCAAACGTCACTCCCAGCGGACATTGGTCAGCGCCAACGACGGCCCGGCTCCCAGGACGACCACCAGTCGGGTTCCTGGAGAGTCCAGTCGCGGCGGACCGCGGCGCGTGCATCCCTCCGACCCATCACGATTCGGTGGGCGAGACGCGGCACGTCGCGGAGGTCCAACGACGTGACTCGGACCACGACCAGTCCCGAGCGCTCGAACTTCTCCTCCCGCACGTTGTCGTCCGTGTGATTCTGCGCTTCCCGGTGGTGGGCGCCATCCGTCTCGATCACGAGCCCCGAGTCCTCGTCGAGAAGATCGGCGATGCCCAGCAGGTTCCCGAAGCGATCGAAGATCGGCGCATTGACCGACAACCCGGCCACGTCGGCATCGAGGTGAGCGACGAGCCGGGTCCGGGTCTCGAGCGGACTCGCGCTGCGCTCGGACCCGAGCGCGAGAGCCCGCCTGGCCTGGACGATTCCGCGCGTCTTGTGATGCGACGCGACCACGCTCGCGACCGCACTCAACGACGTGCGGGGAGATTTCGAGACCCGACTGATCGCCAGGTCCAACGCGACCACGGCATGGCGCAATGTCGGCGCGAGCCGCATCTCGTCGTACACCGCGCGCGCCATGGTGGTCACTCTCACCCCCGCGAAATCGGTGATCTCGTGGTCCCACACCTCGGCCCTGCACGGCTCGACGACGGAACGGCGGCGCAGTTGCGTGCCACTCGCGCAGTGGATGAGCACTGGACGCAACTGGTCGTCGAACCCGCGACCGTCGAACCCAGCACTCCCCTGGTAGCGCAAGGATGCCCAGCCACCGAGAGCGGATCCGCCGGTCAGCAGCGCGACCGCGTCGGCGACTCGACCGTCGGCCGGACCGACGGCCATCCCGGCGGGCCGCCACACACCGCGGGTGCGCTGCTCCCACATCGGTCCGCGCAATTCATCGACCGTGGCACGGTCACCAAGTGCCCCGGTTCTCATCGTTCCGAAGATCGGCTCCATCGCCGAAGCATCCAGAACCTGGACGCCGCATTCGGGGTTGTCCACACGGCATTCGCTGGGAGTGACGTTTGCGGGGTGTTCACCGGCGTGTCGGCCCCGCAAACGTCACTCCCAGCGGGTCCCGCGGGTCAGTCGAGTTCGCGGATGAGGTCCAGGGACCGCTGGAGGTCGTCGGGGTACGGGCTCTCGAACTCGACCCATTCGCCTCTGGTGGGATGGTCGAAGCCGAGCCCGACGGCGTGCAGCCACTGGCGCTCGAGTCCGACCTTCTTGGCCAGGACCGGGTCGGATCCGTAGAGCGGATCGCCGACGCAGGGGTGCTTGATGGCGCTCATGTGCACGCGAATCTGGTGCGTCCGACCGGTCTCGAGCTTGATCGTCAGCAACGACGCGAACCGGTGCGCCTCGAGGGTGTCGTAGTGCGTGACGCTGGGCCGGCCGTCAGCACGGACCGTGAACTTGAAGTCGTGCTTGGGATGACGTGCGATGGGCGCGTCGATCGTGCCCGTGTGCGGGTCGGGATGGCCCTGCACGAGCGAGTGGTACGTCTTGGTGACCGTGCGATCTCGGAACGCCTGCTTGAGCACGGTGTACGCGCGTTCGGACTTCGCCACCACCATGAGACCGCTCGTGCCGACGTCCAGCCGCTGCACGATGCCCTGCCGCTCGGGCGCACCACTGGTCGAGATCCGCACGCCGACGCCTGCCAGATGACCTGAGACGGTGGGCCCGTCCCAGCCGACGCCCGGATGCGCGGCGACACCGATCGGCTTGTCGACCACGACGATGTCGTCGTCCTCGAAGATGATCGACATGCCCTCGACCTCGGTCGGCACGACCACGGCTCGCCGCGGCGCCGGAATCGTCGCCTCGAGCAGAGCGCCGGATTCGACGCGCTCGGACTTCATCGGCGGTGCCCCGTCCAGCAGCACGAGGCCGTCGGCGACCAGGTCGCCGGCCCGGGTCCGTGAGACCCCGAAGAGTCGCGCCAGCGCGACGTCGACCCGCTCGCCGGCCAGTCCCTCGGGCACGTAGACGCTCCGTGTCTCGGTGGCGTCCTCGGTGGTCATGAAGTCTCCTGTGTCCCGTCGAAGCGGTGACCGCGCCACGAGCGCCAGATGATGATCACGGCGGCCAGCGTCAAAGCGATGTCGGCCACGTTCCCCACGAAGAAGCCCGCATAGTCGATGAAGTCGACGACATGGCCGCGCAGGAACGACGGCTCGCGGAACAGTCGGTCGATCAAGTTTCCCACGGCACCCCCGAGGAACAGACCAAGGCCCACGGCCCACCACGGATCCCGCAGTCGTGGGGCGATCACGATGAGGGCGACCGTCACCGAGATCGCGACGATGCTCAGCACGATCGTGTACCCGGCACCCGTGCCCAGCGCGGCGCCCGGGTTGAGGACGAAGCGCAGGCGCAGCAGTTCGCCGACCACGTCGATCGGGGGGCGTCCCCTGAGTTCGTTGACGGCCCACCACTTGGTGATCTGATCCACGGCGACGACCACGACGGCGACGAGTGCGAACAATCCGACGCGACGCGGACCGACCGAGTTCGTCGCAGTTTCAGAATCAGAGCTCACGATGCTCAGTGACGCTCCTCGCGGCGCTTGCAGTCCATGCACAAGTTCGCACGCGGAAAGGCCATCAGCCGCAGTTTACCGATCGGCTCGCCGCACTGCTCGCACACGCCGTACGTCCCGTCCTCGAGTCGGGCGATCGCCTTCTCGGTCTGGAGCAGCAGCTCGCGCTGGTTCGCGGCGAGCGAGAGCTCGGCATCACGCTCGAGGCTGTTCGAGCCGACGTCGGCCTGATCGTTGCCCGCACCGTCGACTCCACCGGACAAAATGTCCTGCAAATCCTTGGCGGACGTGTCCAGTTCGGCCTTCAGGCGAATGAGGTCCTCATGGAGTTCCTCGCGCACGGCCTTGGTCTCGGCGGCGGTCCAGGGCTTCTCGTCCGCACGCACGGCCAACGTGGTCTTGGGCATGCCCGGGACTGTAGGCCGACCAAGGGGCCGGTGCAAGTCGCCCCACCGTAGAATCGACCGAGTGAGTCAGGACGCCCCGAACGCCCCCGCAATGCAGCCGTCATCAGCCCTCTCCCCCGGCGCTGATCTGGCGCCCGGCTATCGCGCGGTTCCCGCCCACGTCGACCTGCCGACGGTCGAGCGCGAGATCCTCGATCTGTGGGCTGAGCAGGGCACGTTCGCGGCCAGTCTCGACACGCCTGACGACGCGCCACGCTGGACCTTCTACGAGGGCCCGCCCACGGCGAACGGCACTCCGGGCACGCACCACGTCGAAGCCCGCGTCTTCAAGGACATCTTCCCGCGCTTCAAGACGATGCAGGGCTACCACGTCGATCGCAAGGCCGGCTGGGACTGCCACGGCCTGCCCGTCGAGATCGCGGTCGAGAAGGAACTGGGCTTCAACGGCAAGCCCGACATCGAGGCGTACGGCATCGCCGAGTTCAACGCGAAGTGCCGCGAATCCGTCGTCCGCAACGTCGACCTGTTCGAAGAGATGACCGACCGGATGGGCTACTGGACCGACATGGCCCACCCCTACCGGACGATGGACTCGTCCTACGTCGAGAGCGTGTGGTGGGCGCTGTCGCAGATCCACGGCAAGGGCCTGCTGGTCGAGGACTACCGTGTGGCGCCTTACTGCCCGCGCTGCGGCACGACCCTGTCGGACCACGAATTGGCCCAGGGATACGAGACGGTCGTCGATCCGTCGGTCTACGTCAGGTTCCCGCTCACGAGCGGCCCGCACGCCGGCACCGACCTGCTGGTCTGGACGACGACCCCGTGGACGCTCGTCTCGAACACGGCGGTCGCCGCCCACCCCGACCACACCTACGTCGTCGCGACGAACGGCACCGACCGGCTCGTCGTCGCGCGCGAACTGATCGACAGCGCCCTGGGCGAGGGTTGGACCGTCCAGGACAGCTTCAGCGGACGGGACATGGAGCGCTGGACGTATCGGCGGCCGTTCGACCTGGTCGAGATCCCCGACGCGCACTTCGTCGTGCTGGGCGACTACGTCACGACCGACGACGGCACCGGGTTGGTGCACCAGTCGCCCGCGTTCGGCGCCGACGACATGGCGGTCTGCAAGGCGTACGGACTGCCCGTCGTCAACCCGATCACCCCCGACGGCCACTTCGGCGACGACGTGGACCTCGTCGGCGGTGCGTTCTTCAAGGACGCCGACGCGACCCTCGTGGCCGATCTGGCCGATCGCGGGCTGCTGTTCCGCAAGCTCGACTACGAACACAGCTACCCGCACTGCTGGCGCTGCCACACGCCGCTGATGTACTTCGCCCTGCCGGCCTGGTACATCCGCACGACGGCCCGCAAGGACGAACTGCTGGCCCAGAACGAGCAGACGAACTGGTTCCCCGGCACGATCAAGCACGGCCGCTACGGCGACTGGCTCGAGAACAACATCGACTGGTCCCTGTCGCGCAATCGCTATTGGGGCACTCCCCTGCCGATCTGGCGCAATGACGTCGATCCGAGGCAGCTCGTGTGCGTCGAGTCGCTCGCCCAACTCTCGGAGTTGACCGGGACGGACCAGTCCGAACTCGACCCCCACCGTCCCTACATCGACGACGTCACGTTCACGGTCGAGGGCCAGCCCGGCACGTACCGCCGCGTTCCCGAGGTCATCGACGCGTGGTTCGACTCCGGCTCGATGCCCTTCGCGCAGTGGGGCTACCCGCACGCCCCGGGCTCGAAGGAGAAGTTCGAGCAGGCCTACCCGGCCCAGTACATCTGCGAGGCGATCGACCAGACGCGCGGCTGGTTCTACTCGCTCATGGCCGTCGGCACGCTCGTGTTCGACCGGTCCAGCTACGAGAACGTCGTGTGCCTGGGCCACATCCTGGCCGAGGACGGCCGCAAGATGAGCAAGCACCTGGGCAACATCCTGCTGCCGATGCCGCTCATGGACGA
>CAYYQO010000045.1:0-19012 GCA_964473845.1 uncultured Aeromicrobium sp. | reverse complement strand
CGTCGCAGACCCGACCGACGCGGTCAGGCGACGTACGCGTCGACCTCGGCGGAGATCGCCCGCAACGTCCGGTTCATGCCCTCGACCAGTTCGTCGTCGTGGCCCTGGATGCCGCCGAGAGCCAGCGTGGCGACGATCCTGCTCAGCAGGCTGCGGCGGCCGCGCTTGAGGTCGCGGCGCAGCGTCAGCCGGGTTCCGGTCCCCTCGGGGGAGAGTCCGTAGCTCCAGCGCGCCGCCGGCCCGTAGACGTAGAACGCCAGCCGGTGCGGGCGTGCCACGTCGACGTAGCGGCTCGCGGTGGGCCAGATGAACCACTTGCGCCGGTTCAGGTTGATGCTGATCTGGCCGTGGCTCAGCCGGCGCGGGTAGAAGAACTGGCGCAGGGTCTCGGGGCTCCACGCGCGCATCCGGGTCTGGTCCTTGAGAACCTCCCAGACCTGGTCGGGGGTCGCCGCCACGAACGTCGACGCCTCGAGCGGAGCGACCTTTCCACTGGTCTCCGCGACCTGTCCCCCGGTCATGCTTTTCCCGCCGGAACACGGCCCTCGGCTGCGGCCTTGATCCGCTCCAGCGTCTGGCGGATGCCGACCTCGAGTTCACCCTCGAAGTTCTCGGTTCCACCCAGCACGTTGCGCGTCAGGAAGTTCGAGACGTCCGACACGCCGTCCGGCGCGCGACGGCTCTCGGTCAGCTTCGTGCCGGTCGCCGTGGGCTCGAGTTCGAAGGACCACACCGTGCCGTTCTCGGCGATCTTGAAGGCGAACAGCTTGCCGGGCTCGAACTGCTTGATCTTCGCGCGCGTGGGCCAGAACAGCAGACCACGCCGGTTGATGTTGAAGGTCCTGGTGCCGACGCCGACGGGCCCCTTGCCACGCACGATCATCTTGCGGCACTGCGGGCTCCACTCGCGCATCCGAGCCGGATCGCTGACCAACGCCCACACCTGGTCGGGCGTGGCCTCGATCTCGATCGACGCCGAGATCTCTTCGCGGTTCGTCACGGGTTCTCCTTCGTTCGCCGACGTGATTTCCACGCAGCGTAACCCATCGTGACACTGTCAGTGTCAGATTGATCCGAGTTGACGTGTCTGCCGCGGTCTCGCGTTGATCCAGGCGATGAGCCAGTCGGCGACGCGCGGATGGTTGAGCAGGGCGAAGTGGTTCGCCGAGGGCAGGTACTCCAGTCGGGCATTGGCCACGATCGGCCCGCGCCGACCGATGCCTGCCGACGAGGAGAAGTGCACGATCAGATCTCCCAGCACCGCGCTGAACGGATGCCGCGGCGTCGCCCCGACGGTGGCGGCCACGAAGTGGTACTCCGCATGGGCCAAGGGCGCGGCAGCGATCCGGTCGAGACCCCAGCGGGCCGTGAGGTCCTGGCCCTCCCACTCGTCGGCGGTGATGTACCCGTGGCGCAGGTCCACGATGCCGGCCGAACGCGAGTCCAGGATCGTCCCGAAGGGCGTCGACTGTGGCCAGATCCGCAGGATGCGCGATCCGAGGTGGGCGGCCTTCTCCAGATTCGCACCGGCGTGCGGGGTGCCGAGGCACACGACGTCACCGACCCGATGCGGCCACTGGTGACCGGCGACCGTGGCCCGGTTGGTGGCCGCGCGGACGACGAGGCCGCCCATCGAGTGTCCGACCAGGGTGATCCGGTGCACCGCGACCGGCCACGCGCCGATGACCTGTTCCAGCAGTTCGTCGAGATGCTGGCCGTTCTCGGACACGTGCAGGCCCGTGTTGTACCGGACGGAGACCGGGGTGCCCTCCGTCTCGGCGGCGACGCGCTCGGCGTACGTCGAACGATCGCGGCGGCCGTGCAGCCACGACTCGTCGCTCTCGCACAGGCCGTGGACGAAGACGACCAGGTGACCGGTGGCCTTCGGGTAGGCGTGCCGCAGTTGCCACGGTGTGGCGGGGACGTCGACGCCATCGCGGCGCAACGACATCGTGATGGCCTGAGGATCACCGAGCAGGCGCAGTTCGTCGCCGATCAGGCCGTTGACCGCGGCTCGGACCTGGCGACCCAGACGCGAATCATCGACCGGGGAACCCACGCCCCGCGCGGCGAGGGCCCGCGCGGCGTTGCCCGAGATCTTGAGCGCACCGGAGATTCCGCCGTAGATCGATCCGGCGATGGCGTCGTGAACCGACTCCGGAACGCGGCTGCCGACGATCCTGGTCGCCCGGAACGCACGCCGCGCGATCGCGCCGTGGACCTCGCGAACCGTACCGAGAACGAGCCGATCGCCGTATTCGATCGCCAGCGCGGCGACGTCGGTGGTGCGCGCCGTCGATGACATGGGTCCATCGTGCCGCACGAAGCCCCCGATCGGCCATCGATCTCGCCCCCTGAACGACGAACCTCCCCGGGAACCGAGGTTCCCGGGGAGGTCGTTCAGTCGTGTCGGACGGATCCTCAGAAGATCCAACCGCAGTTCGAGCTGAAGCTCTTGCCGGCGACGATGTCGTTGAAGAAGCCGACTGCCTGCCCGCTGCCTTCATAGCCGGACGCGATGTGACCGGGTGCCAACAGCGTCGAGTACGAGATCTTCGAACCCTTGGCGCACCAATCCTTCGCGGCCTTCTTGACCGTGTCGTTCGGCACCACGTCGTCACCCCAGGAGGAGGTGACCTTGAACGGGACGTCGATCTTCTTCTGGCCCAGACGCAGCGCGTTGAGCTGCGCCGCGATGTCGGCGCGCGTCAGGTAGGACGAGATCGTCTTGCCCTCCTTCGTCAGGGTCTTGGAGTCGATCCAGCCCGCCGGCAGGCTGTCGGGCAGGCAGCCGTAGTCGGTGTCGGCATTGTCGAGCAGCTTCTGGCCTGCGGCATTCGTCAGGTCGCGCAGTCCCAGCTCTGGATACGTGGTGTCCAGCATCTTGACCGCGAACAGCAGGAACGTCTGGTAGATCGTGCCCTCGATGTTCTTGCCGATCGCACCGAGATCGACGGTCGGCGCCGTCGCGTGACCGCCCTTGATCTTCAGCTCGGGCGCGTAGGTCGGGGCCAGTTCGAGCGCGCCGGCGGTGGCGCCGCCACCTTCGGAGTAGCCCTGGAAGAACACCGGAGCGGTCTTCGAGAAGCCGAGGTTCTGAGCTGCGCGCACGACGTCGAGCGCGTTCTGACCGAGCGCGATGTTGTTCGCGTACGGGTGCGTGCCGGGCGTGCCGAGGCCTTCGTAGTCGGTGACCGCGACGGCGTAGCCGGCATCGTAGAACTGCTTGAGCCAGTTTCCGTCATACAACTGAGCGGTCGCGATCAGCTTGCTCGGGGCGCACTTGTCGTTGAGGCCTTGGGTGCCGGGGCTGAGCGAGATGATCGGCCGCTCACCACCCTTGGCCCACGCAGCCTTGGGAACGATAACCGTGCCGGTGACGGCCGTCTTGTTCCCGCGGGCGCCCGTCGAGACGTACTGGACCTTCGTGACCGTGGCGTTGGCGCGATTGACTCCGAGATTGTCGAACGCATAGACCCCGGGCGCCTGCTTGAGGACGGTTCCCGGTGCACCGGACACCGGTGACGACACCGAGTAGATGTCGTCAGCGGCGTGAGCCGCACCGGACATCGTGGTCACGGCGAGCGTGCCGACCAGTGCAGCCGCGAAGCCCGCGGCGAGTGGGCGTTGGATTTTCACATTTTCTCCTGAAGGGTTGCTGATCGCCGATGGGAGAGGCGACCATGTAACTATCAGTTACATGTAACACCTGGTTACACTGCCGTGTGGCGCGGCTCACGTCAACCCCTCGAGCGATCTATCCCACCCATCGATGACGAAACCGGCGCCCCACGGGGCGCCGGTTTCAGATGGTGCGGATGGTGTCCGTGAGAATTACTCGGAGTCGGCCTGACCCTCGGTCTCGTCGTCGGTGCCGATCGTGCCGTCGGCACGCAGGTTCGCCAAGTCGACGACGTTGCCGGACTTGTCCGACACCTTGGCGGACTCGACGAGGGCCGCGAGCGCCTTGCCGCGCAGCACTTCGCTGATCATCTCGGGCACGTGGTTGTGCTCCATGATGTGCTGGATGTACGAGTTCGGGTCCTCGCCGGACTGCTGGGCGCGGCGCATGATGTGCTGGCTCAGTTCGTCGTTGTCGATCGGGTACTCGTTCTCCTCGACCAGCTGGTCGAGGACGAACTGGGCCACGATCGAGTTGCGGACGTCGGCCTCGAGCTCGGACTCGAACTCCTCGACCGTCTTGCCGTCCTCCTGGTCCGCGAGGTAGTCCTCGAGGGTCAGGCCGGCCATCGCGAGCTGCTGGTCCATCTGCTGACGACGGTTCGTCAGTTCGGCCTCAGCCAGGCCGTCGGGCATCGGAGCCTCGACCTTGCTGACGATCTCCTCGAGGACCAGGTCACGGGCCTCGGCGGCCTGCTCGATGCGCTTGCCGCGCGTCAGCCGCTCGACCAGGTCGGCGCGGAACTCGTCGAACGTGTCGAACTCGGACGCCATCTGGGCGAACTCGTCGTCGAGTTCAGGCAGCTCGGTCTGGCGGATGTCCTGGACGGTGACCGTGACGTCGACTTCCTCGCCCTGCAGGTCGCCGCCGGCGAGCTCGGTGGCGAAGGTCGCGGACTCGCCCTTCGACAGGCCGGTGACGGCTTCGTCGAGGCCCTCGAGCATCGTCGCCTTGCCGACGACGTAGGGCAGCCCCTCGGCCTGGGCCTCGTCGATCAACGTGCCGTCCTTCTGGGCGGCCGACAGGTCGATCGTGATCGAATCACCCTCGGCGGCCGGACGGTCGACGTCGCTGAAGGTCGCGAACCGCTCGCGCAACTGGTCGAGCTGCTCGGTCACGTCGTCGTCGGCGACCTCGATGTCCTCGACGGTGACGGAGATGCCGGAGGCGTCGGGAATCTCGAGCGTCGGGCGCACATCGACCTCGGCGGTGACCTCGATGTCCTCGCCGTCGACGAACTTCGTCAGATCGATCTCGGGCTGGCCGAGCGGCGTGGTCTTGGTCTCCTGCAGCGCCTCGGTGTACCAACCCTGCAGCGCCGAGTTGAGCGCCTCATCCAGGACGGCGCCGCGGCCGACGCGCTGGTCGATGATGGCCGCAGGCACCTTGCCCTTGCGGAATCCGGGGACCTGAATCTGCGCACCGATGGTCTTGTAGGCCTTGTCGAGGTTCGGCTTGAACTCCTCGAACGGCACCTCGATGGTCAGCTTGACCCGCGTGGGGCTCAGCGATTCGGTGCTGCTCTTCACGTGATGACTCCTGCGTCGTTGGGCTCATGAACAGCCCACGGAGTCCTCACGCAGGCCAGCGTTCAGTCTACGGGTCGCCCGTGGTGGCAGGTCAAACGGGCTGCCGGAACCGCCGCTGATCCAGTGGTGAACCTCGCCGAGCAGTCGCCGTACACTGAACGGTGCCGTACGGGATGTGGCGCAGCTTGGTAGCGCACCTGCTTTGGGAGCAGGGGGTCGCTGGTTCGAATCCAGTCATCCCGACCATGGTTTCGTGACGTCGACGCGCGACATCGGGGTGGATCCGTGTCGCCGAGTGACACCGATCCACCCCGATCATGCGAGCACCTGATCAGCCACCGCAGAACCGATGCCATGCTTCCCCTGCACCTAGGCTGTCGGTATGACCACTGACGCGGTGACCGGCCGAGTGGTTCTCGCGCGCGTGATCGACGAGCCCCTCGACGTCGGCGCGCACCTGGCTGCAGTGGCTGGGCCGGCGCAGGGCGCGACCGACGTCTTCGTCGGGACGATTCGCGATCACGATCCCGGAGCTGCCGGCGATGTCGTGCGGCTGGAGTACGAGGCTCACCCCGATGCCGAGGGAATGCTGACCGCACTCGCGGCGCAGGTCGCCCAGGCCACGGGCGCCACGATCGCGGTGTCGCACCGCCACGGCACACTCGGCGTCGGCGAAGTGGCGGTCGTGATCGCCAGCGCCGCCCCGCACCGGGCCGAGGCGCTGGAGGCCACTCGCGCGCTGATCGAGCTGGTCAAGACCGAGGTGCCGATCTGGAAGCGCCAGACCGACGCGAACGGTCTGGCCGGGTGGGTCGGGCTATGACAGTCACTGAAGGGACGCTGGTCGACGGCTACGGACGGGTCCACCGCGACCTGCGCATCTCGCTGACGGACAAGTGCTCACTGCGCTGCACCTACTGCATGCCCGCCGAGGGCGTGCCGTGGCTTGAGCGCGACAGCATCCTGACGACCGACGAGATTGAACGCGTCGCCCGGGTCTGTGTCGACCTCGGCGTCACCGAGATCAGGCTGACCGGCGGCGAGCCACTCGTACGCAAGGACGCCGTCGAGGTGGTGCGCCGGTTGGCCGTGCTGGGTCCGGAGGTCTCGATGACCACGAACGGGCTGCGGCTGGCCGAGTTGGCCGAACCGCTGCGCGCGGCCGGATTGGCGCGGCTCAACATCTCGATCGACACGCTCGACCGGGAGCGGTTCGCGCAGTTGACCCGTCGCGACCGGCTCGACGACGTGCTAGCCGGGATCGATGCGGCCCGCGCGGCGGGATTCACGCCGGTCAAGCTCAACACCGTCGCCATGCGCGGCGTGAACGACGACGAACTGGTCGGTCTGGTCGAGTTCGCGATGAGCAAGGGCGCCCAACTGCGTTTCATCGAGCAGATGCCGCTCGACGCGGGCCACACCTGGGATCGGTCCGAGATGGTCCCCGCGGCGGAGATCCTCGACAGCCTGCAGGCGCGGTTCCGGCTGGATCCGGTCGGCGACCGGGGATCGTCGCCCGCCGACACCTGGACGATCGACGGCGGACCCGCCACCGTCGGCGTGATCGCCTCGGTCACCGCACCGTTCTGTTCCGCCTGCGACCGCATCCGGATCACCGCCGACGGACACGTACGCAACTGCCTCTTCGCGCGCGAGGAGTCCGACCTCGTGCCGACCTTGCGTGGCGGCGGCAGCGACGACGACCTGGCCCACATCGTGACCTCGTCCATCGCCGCCAAGCGAGCCGGACACGGCATCGATTCACCGACGTTCATCCAGCCCGAGCGGCCGATGAGCGCCATCGGGGGATAATTGCCAGCGCTCCTTTCCGTACCGGTGAGTGAGCGTCCATCGCCCGCTGAGGATGGACGCTGAGTCACCGCTCCCCCGGTACCACCGGTCAGCCGCCCGCGTAGGGGGGCAGCACGTCGACGGGACCGTCGGCAATCGGGGTGGACCGATCGGTCGTGCGTGTGCCGTCGACCAGGATCGAGCACCTCGTCAACACCGGGCCCAGCGCCTCGTACCGGTGAGCCAGGGCGTCGAGCACGTCGCCGATCGTGGCAGCCTCGACACTCGTCTCGGAGGTACCGGCCGCCTCGCGGGCGGCCGCGAACAGGCGGACCTGGACCGGCTTCATGATCGCCAACCTACCCCGCGTGTGGGCTGGCGAGGCTGGCTCGAACAGGTAGCGTCGTCTCGGTGGACTCCACCAGCCCTGCCGCGTTCCTGGCCGAACGGGTGCGTCGGCGAGCGCCGGCCTGCGGCGTGACCCGTGTGATCGCGATCGACGGGCGCAGCGGCGCCGGCAAGACGGCCCTCGCGCTGGACCTCGCCGACCAACTCGGCGCACCGATCCTGCACCTCGAGCGGCTCTATCCGGGCTGGCACGGCCTCGCGCGGACGCCCGCCATCGTGCGCAGCCTGCTGGCTGACCTCTCGGTCGGCGAACTGGGCAGCGCCCGCCAGTGGGACTGGGCCACCGACCAGCCCGGCTCGCGGCTGACCGTGCGTCCCACTTCCGAACTGATCATCGAAGGTGTCGGGGCCGGCGCCCGCGTCCTGCGTCCTTTCCTGAGCCACCTCGTCTGGCTGGAAGCACCGGCGTCCGAACGGCGCCGACGCGCACTCGCGCGCGACGGCGACACCTATGAACCCTGGTGGGACGTGTGGGCGGCCCAGGAAGATCGGTATCTCGCGAGTGATCTCACGCCCGAGTCGGCCGACCTGATCATCTCCACGGCGTAGCCGACACATCCGCTGGGTCGTCGGACCGCTGGCCCCTTCAGCACCACGGGCCCCGATTCGGAAGGAATCTCTTGGCTCGGCAGCGATCCCGCACATAAGCTTCGGCCGTTGGCTCCTGTCGTTCCCCCACTCGCGCCGCGTCCAGAAGGACCTCGCCATGCACGCTGAGCTCGCGACCACCGGTCCGACCTCCCACGCGCCTTCACAACCGCTGCGGCAGCCATGACCCCACGGCGAGAGGCCCTCATCGTCACCTCGGCTGCCCTCGCCGCGACCATCGTGGTCTCCGTGTCTTCGTGGCACGTATCCCTCTGGTACGACGAAGCCGCGACTCTCGCCGCCGTACATCGCAGTCCGGCCGAACTGTGGGCGATGACGCATCACGTGGATGCCGTTCATGGTCTGTACTACGCCGTGATGCAGGTCTGGGCGGCGGTCGCGGGCACGTCGGCGTTTGCGGTCCGACTGCCGAGCGCCCTCGCGGTCGGCGCGACGGTGGCCGGGACGTACGCACTCGCCCGAAGACTCGACGGCGTGCCCACCGCTGCCCTGGCCGCCGTGTTCGTGCTGCTCCTGCCTCGCGTCACGTGGGCCGGCATCGAGGCCAGATCCAGCGCACTGACGATTGCGTCGGCCGTGTGGGTGACCTTCCTGCTCGTCCGAACCCTCGACTCCCCGACCCGGCTGCGCTGGGCGGGCTACGCACTGCTGTCGATCCTGGGCGTGTGGCTGAACATCTACCTGCTGCTTCTGGTGCCGGCGCACGCCCTGACCGTGGTCATGCTCCGCACGTCGGGCCGAGTCCGGCGGGACTGGCTCGCTGCAGCGGCGGCGGTCGGCGTGGCATCGGTGCCCGTGATCTGGGCCGCTCGAGGCCAGTCGGCACAGCTCGGCGGAGTGCGGCTGCCCGTGGCCGACATGCTCCGCAGCGTCGTCGTGAACCAGTGGTTCCTGGGGGCCACGCCGGCCGAGGGTTCCGATGGGGGCGGATCGAGCTCGGGCATCACCGCTGCCGATGTGCTGTCGACCGGCTGGTTGTCGGCCGCACTCATCATGACCCTGATCGGGTGGTCACTGGTGGCGCTGGCTCTCCTCCCACGGAGCGGACGAGTCGCACCCTGGCGAGAGCCCGCCGTCGCCGTGGCCCTGCCGTGGCTGTTCCTCCCCAGCGTGCTGGCGATCGCCTACAGCGTCACGGTGACTCCGGTCTACCACCAGCGCTATTTCACCTCGTGCGCGCCGGCGCTCGCGCTGCTGATGGCCGTGGGTCTGCGCCGGATACCGCATCGAGCCGTGTCCGTGCTCGTCCTGACCTCTCTCGTGGCCGGATCGCTCGTCGTCTACACGTCGCAGCGCCGGGAGACCGCCAAGGGTGGTTACGCCTGGTCGAGAGTGGCTGACTTCGTCGGCTCCCACCGACAGGCCGGTGACGCCGTCTACTACGGCCCCCGTACGCCACCGACCGGTGACACGGTGCGCACCTCCGCGCGACTGGTGGCCAACGCCTACCCGACATCATTCACCGGCTTGACCGACATCACGCTCGCCACCGGCGCGATCGAGGGCGCGACCCTCGTCGGCACCTCACACCCATTGGCCGACGTGACCGACCGGCTCGCCGACGTGGACACGCTCTGGGTGATCCGCTGGGCCGACTACCCGGCCGAAACCGTGGCGGAGGAGGACCGGGTCCTGCGCCACGCCGGTCTGCGCCCTGATGGGTCCTGGGTGATGTCGACGACCGTCGTGAGTCGATTCGTCCACCGCTGACGTCGACGGACACATCGGCTGTGGCATCATGGTTCCGGCGCCTTCGGGCACCATGCGGACGTAGCTCAATTGGCTAGAGTCTCTGCCTTCCAAGCAGAATGTTGCGGGTTCGAGTCCCGTCGTCCGCTCCAGCACCGGGCACGTACCGGCGGTCGCCTTCACTCAAGCCGATCTCGGCGCGCAGCACGTCGACGTTCCAGATCGACGGCACTACTTCGTCACTGATCCCCCACCCGGCCGGGTCCAGGCCGTACGCGGTGAGGAGCAGCCAGGCGCGGCGCTGTTCCTTCTCGCCTAGTTCGCCCGGGTCGGTGACGTAGAACAGGCGACGGAACGTATTGGCGGTTCCGACGTCGTCGCCGACTGCCGCGTGGATTCGGCGCACTGCGTTGAGCAGTCCGCCTTCGCTGTGGAACGTCGCGACGACGAGGTCGTCGCCCCAAGTCACTTCTCGGATGACCACCGTCATGATCTCCCCTTCGGTTGCCGTATCGCAAAAATGCTATGCGTAACCCTAGCGGACAGTCAACCGCGCACATGCCGCAGATCCGCCACACCTCAACGCTGCTTGACTTCTGGATATCCATACCTCAGCATTGCGATATGGCAACCTTGGACGGCATCGGCCGAGAGATGAGGCTCGCAAGGGAGGCCGCGGGCATGTCCCGCACCGACCTTGCGCGACGGACCTTGGTCCACCGCTCAACGATCGACCGGCTTGAACTCGAGGATCACCTTCCCAACACCCTGACCTTCGCGGCGATCGCTCGCGAACTACGGGTGAGCGTCGATGACCTCCTCGGCGTCAAGGCCGGCTAGCTGCCACGACTCAGGAGCGCCGGCGGCGGTTGTCGGGACGGGTGACGGTCCGTCCCGACGGCCTCGCAGGCGCACAACAGGCCCCGCGTGACGGCGCGGGCCGCAACCCATCAGGAGAGCACTCATGTCCACCACACCAACTCTGCGAACGCGCAAGCCCACCGGGAAGCCCTCGTGGCCCACCATCCTCGTCGAGGGCGACGAGAAGGCCGGCAAGACCTGGGCCTGCGCCGTGTTCACCGGCTCGCCTCGGGTCGGCCAGGCGTACTGGATCGACCTCGCCGAGGGCGCCGGAGACGAATACGCCTCCCTCGGCAACTACGACCTGATCGTCCACGACGGCACGTTCGGCTCGATCTACGAGCAGGTGACCGCTGCGAAGACGGCAGCCAAGACCGCCGCTGATGCAGGCGATCCGCCGGTCGTGCTGGTCGTCGACGGGATCAACGCTCTCTGGGATTCGCTGAAGGACTGGGTGACCGACCGCGCCCGCCGCACGAAGTACGCACGGAAGGTCCTCGCCGAGGACCCCAACGCCGAGATCAAGCCCGCGTCGTTCCTCTGGAACGACGCCAACGACCGATGGAACCGGATCCTGAACCAGCTCATCACCTTCCCCGGCATCGTGCTCATCACCGCGAAGGGCAAGGAGGTCGCGGTGATGGGCGCCGACGGCAACCCGATCCCCGGCCAGAAGGAGTGGCGCGTCGGCACGCAGAAGGACCTCGGTTTCCAGGTCACCGCGTGGCTTCGCCTTCGCCGCGAGGGTCCCGCCACGGTTGTCGGTGTCCGCTCGGTGAACACTGAGATTGGGTTCCGGCCCGGCTCCAGGCCGCCGGAGCCGTTGTCCGATGAATGGACGCTGGACTGGTTCGTGTTTGATGAGCTCGGGATCGCCTCGGAGCAGACGCAGGTGCGTGACTTCAAGCCGATCGACGCGGGCACCGACCTTCCGCCGGGCGTCGAGTACATCTCTGCGCAGGGCTTCCTGGGCAAGGTCGCGGACGGCTGGAACTCGATCGAGGTGATGACCGGCCTGTACCAGGAGTCGGTCGGTCGTGGCATCGCCGATCATGACGTGACCCTGCCCGACGGGTCCACGTGGGTTCTCGGGGAGTTCATCCAGCAGCGGGGTGTCGAACTCATGGCCAGCCAGCCGCCGGCCGCTCCCCCGGCAGCGCCCGCCACGGCCCAGCAGGCGCCCGCCCCGGCGCCGCCCGCCGCTCCCCCAGCCCAGCAGGCACCGACCGCCCCCACGGCCGCACAGCCGCCTGCAGCGGCCCCCGCCGACCAGGTCCTCGAGCAGCGCCTCAAGACCCTCACCAAGGAGGCACTCGAGGCGACGACCACCGAGCAGCTGTCAGCCATCTGGCGGGCCAACAAGGACGTCCTCGACCATGTGCTCCCGGTGCGCGGGGACAAGCTCCGCGACCTGCTGTTGACTCGCCAGAGGGCGATCGCGGCCGAGGCGGCGTCATGAGGACCGCGCAGCTGCAGGACCTGCACCGGATGGGTCACCGCGACCGGGCACTCCAGGAGGACTTCGAGTGGCTGACAAAGGTCGCGGGCCTGTCGAGCGAGCAGGCCGCCGAGCGTCTCGGCTTCTCGTGGCCGACGCTCGAACGGCGCATGTACCGGCGCTGGCAAGGCGAAGAGCAGTGAGGGCGGTCGAGTCGCGCAGTGAGCGCGCGGCTGCCGGGCTGCTGATCCGGATGAGTCTCGAGGAGCGCGAGACGGTGCATGCGCTCGCTCGGGCCTCTGGGATGACGGCCCGGGCCTATGTGCTCGGGCTGGTGGAGGACGATCTACGACGCCGGAGGGCCCGCGAGGCCGCCGGAGGAAGGGTAAGTGGACTGTGAGCGTCGAGTCATTGGCAATCGCCCTGCATCACTCACGAGCCAAGGGTGTGGCCCGGCTCGTGCTGCTCGGGATCGCGAACCACGACGGCGACGGTGGGGCGTGGCCGACGTTGGAGACACTCGCGGTGTATGCCGGGGGTGTCGACACTCGGACGGTTCGACGGGCGATACATCAGCTCGTCGAGCTTGGCGAGATCGCGGTGGAGATCAACGGGGGCGGCAACGAGCACACTCGTGCGGATCGACGCCCGAATCGGTACACGATTCTGCTGGGATGCCCTCCTGTGTGTGATCGGACGAGCCGCCACCGGACCAACGACGGGGGGGCGAAGATGTCCGCCCGTCCTGTGGATAACTCTGGTCACGGGGGGACGGGCGTGTCCGCCCGCGAGGGCCACGGGGGGACATCCGTGACCGAACGGGGGGACATCCGTGACCGCCACGGGAGGACCCAGGTGTCCCCCGAACCATCCAAGAACCATCCTGAACCGCCCGCCCGCCGCCCGAGGCACGACGGGACCGACCGGCGGCCTGTGGAAAACTCGGCGGGCGGGCGGGCCGCCCAGCCGATCGACAAACCGGCCGCGGTGCTCGAACTCGAGCGGGCATTCGCCGCTCGAGACAGGATCCGACACCTCGCCCCGTTCCATCGCCTGTCCCTCGGCGACGTCGAGCGGCTGGTCGAGCTCGTCACCCGCCACGGCGTCGATGCGTTGGCGAATCACGCCGCTGCGACGGCGCTGACGGCGCGGTCTTGGCGGGCGTTCCTCGGCGACTGGGGCGCGCTGGCTCCACCCGCCCGGGCGACAGTCGACGAGCCCCGCTGCACGATCTGCAACCAGACCGAGAGGGCGCACTCAGCACCGGCATTCAACGATCACGAACCGTTGCTCCCCACCCTCACGGGTGCTAACCTGTGAACCTAGCAGCGGGTGACGGTCCGCTGCGCCAACCGAACACCGACTCAGGAGAACCCATGACCCAGCTTGACCTGCGCGCCGAATTCCGCCGCGCTCTCGAACTCACCAGCGAGAAGCACCGACTCGACACCCTCATCGCGCTGACCCGCAACCGCATCAGCGACGAGCTGAAGCGCCAGTACAAGGCCACCGGTGCCGTCGCGAAGGCGAAGATCCGCGGCCTCGGCGAGGTCCGCCTCGACGGCGCTGACCCCGAACCCAAGCCCGCGATCACCGACTCAGCCGCCTACGCCTCGTGGCTCGCCGAGCGGTACCCCACCGAGGTCCGCGCCACGATCGACGTGCCCGCGGCCGAGCTTGAGAATGCCCTCGCCGCGCTGACCCTGGCCGGCGTCACCGTGGACACGTCCACCGTCGAGCCTCGCAAGGCGTTCGCCGACAGCCACCTGAAGTCGCTCGAGATTGAGGAGAACGACGAGTGGACCGAAGACGCTGACCGATCAGTGCCTCGCTGGACCGCGATCGACACCGAGCTCGGTGAGGTCGTCGACGGAATCGGCGGTCGCCTCCCAGCGCAGACGCTGAAGGTCATCCTCGCCACCGGCCGGAAGGCCGAGCTTGAGGAGGATGCCGAGCGTGAGGACGTCGAGCTGCACCCCGTCCCCACGGAAGACGCTGATGGCGGCGAGGCCGCGTCGTGAAGCGCGTCCAGGTCACGATGACCATCACCGCTGACGTCCCCGACAGCTACGACGAGCACGACGTCGCCGACGCGGTGAAGTTCCACCTCAACCTGTCCACGCTCGACAGCATCGAGGCGGACATCAGCACCATCCGGCTCGTATCCGCTCAGGAGGCATCCCAGTGACCGCGATCGCCCACGATGTCGAGCTGGAGACGGTGGCCGCCGAGCTCGCCGGAAAGGTGTGCCCGTGCCGGCGCACCGCCCCGAAGGCGGGCCACGACCCGGACCGGTCCGTCGAGTGCGACCACACACGCCAGCTCGTACTGGCCACGCTGGACGCGCTCGCACAGCGGGGCGTGCGACCACCCGAACCGCCGAAGCCCAAGGACGCGACGTACAAGGTGGTCGGGACCTGGTTGGTCGAGGTCGTCGATGACTGCACGTGCGGCACGAACGGGCTGCCGTACGGGCACGAGCCTGGTTGCGGTACCGATCCGGTGGTCGACCTGTCCCGCCTCATGGCCATCCCGACCGGCCCAGAGCACGTCATCGAAGCGAACGCGATCGACGACGCCGCCGACCAGCTCGGCAACCAGACACTGACCACGCGGTGGCAGGCAGTCGGATTCCTGCGCGACCTGGCGAAGGCGAAGCGAGGCCGAGCTTGACCAAGCCGAAGCCGGCCTGCAGCATCCCAGACTGCGGCAAACCGTCCATCGCCCGCGGCTGGTGCTCACGCCACTACACGAGGTGGCATCGCCACGGCGACCCGCTCGCCACCACGACCGCACGACGCGAACCCAGACCAGCCGACGGCGAAGACCGCCCCGACCGCGACTCACCCAACCGCCTCACCGGCCAGTGGGTCCTCAACCCCCGCACACTCATCCGCGAATACCAGGAGACGAACTGACATGACCGGCGAAACCACCATCACCCTGGTCGGCAACCTGACCAAGGATCCCGAGCTGCGGTTCACGCCGTCGGGCGCAGCAGTCGCCGACTTCACCGTCGCATCCACCAGCCGCACCTACGACAAACAGACCAACGAGTGGAAGGACGGCGACACGCTGTTCATCCGCTGCAGCGCGTGGCGTCAACTGGCCGAGAACGTCGCCGGCTCACTGACCAAGGGCACCCGCGTCGTCGTGACCGGGCAGTTGAAGGTCCGCGAGTACGAACGTCAGGACGGCGGTCGCGGCGCCAGTGTCGAGATGACCGTCGACGAGGTCGGACCTTCGCTGCGCAATGCGACCGCCCAGGTCACCCGCACCACCGGTGGCGGCGGTCAGGGCGGCGGCTTCGGACAGCCGCAAGCTCGGCAGCAACCCGCCGGCGGATCCGCATGGGGCGGCCCGATGCAGGGCCAACAGACACCCGCCGCCGACCCCTGGGGCAGCCAAACCGCCATCACCGACCAGCCCCCGTTCTGAACCGGAGACACCCATGGACAAGACCACACTCGACCTCGTCGTCGAAGCTCTCCGGGCCCGCGCCGACCAGCGCGTCGCGGCCGCACAGAAAGGCGCCCAAGTCGTCGCCGCCCGTAAGGAGACCGGACGGGACGTGCGCTCCAACTCGGTCACCCTCGTGCTCGAGCTGGCCGCCGCGCAGACCCTCACCGATATCGCGGCAGGGCTCGACTCCGGTAGCCTGCAAATCCACGACGCCACCGAGCAGGCCGAGGAAACGACCGATGGCACCGCCGCCGAACCAACAGCCCCCGAACAACCCGCGGGCACCGTCGACGACACCGTCGACGGCGGCATCGACGGACCCATCAACGACGACGCCGTCGAAGAAGTCCTCGCGGGCCTCGAAACGCCCGATGAGTGACACCAAGTCGCCGCTGGCGGTCGAGTTCGGCCGGCTCATCACCGAGGCCCGCAAAGCCAGCGGCCTGTCGCGCCGCGCCCTCGCCCGCAAGATCGGCATCAGCGATGTCGCGCTGCTCGCCTACGAGGACGGGCGCGGAAACCCGACGGCGCGGCAGCTCGAGGAAGTCGCATCCTGGTACGGGATCGACGTCGCAATCGTCCAGAAACTGTCCACTGACCAGACCAAAGCGCGCTAGGGTCACCGGTCATGGGGATGAAGAAACTGGTCCAAGGGCTGCAGCAGGGGGCAGACGCACGCCGTTACAACGACTCGTTTGAGGGTCTGCGGATCATCGGGGACCAGTTGTTCCGGATCAAGGCTGGCAAGCAGTGGCCCGTCGCTGGATGCTCCGCCCAGGTCGACTCGGGCGCGGCGATCTCATCGCGGGTGACGGCGACCCGCGTCGTGGCCGGCGCGGCGATCGCCGGCCCGATCGGAGCGGTTGTCGGTGCCCTGGCGAAGAAGGACCGCAGCAAGGTCTACCTCGCCGTCACAACCCCCGACGACCACGTCCTCCTCGAACTCAAGGGAAAAGAGGAGGGCGAGGCCCGACGGTTCGCGGGGAATCTGAACGCCGCGGCAGCGCACTTCGCATCCTCAGCGACCGAAGACCCTGAACCCGCCCAGGCGCTGGCCACAACACCGGCGGGTTGGTACCCGGCCGACGGAATGCTGCGCTGGTGGGACGGGAACGCCTGGACTGACCACACGGCCCCGCTCACCGACAGTGACACGCAGACACGCTCCTGAGCGTGGATATATTCCGTGGCCGCTGACCTGCACAGCCGTTGGCTATCCATCGCAAGCCTGCGATAACCACTAGGGTCCCAGTCCGAAACCGCCCCTACCCTGACCGCGATACCGCTCGCGAGAGGGATTGGGATGGCTTCTCGGACATGCCCGTTGTGTCAACGCCGCTACGCCGGCCTCGTCGAGCCGACATGTGTGGTCTGTGACGGCGTAGGTGTGGTCGGGCTCGGCGCCCCGGCGCTGCACAAGACCGCACCGGAAGCCGTCGCCCGGTCCGTCGAGGTCTACCTCGAGTCCGCCGCCGGCAAAGCGATCGACACTCTCCCACAATCTGACCGTCTGCCCGCACTGCGCGCCGCTGTCGGCGAGCTGAAGCACGCCGGCGTCATCGCCGACAGGCTCGCCGTCGCACGAGACCGCCGATGACATCCGGGCCGGAGGAGCTGCCCCAGTCGATCATCGACCTCGAGGCCGCCAGCCTGGTCGGGATGCTCGGCGCGGAGGTGTCGACCCGGGACTTCAACCGCCTCGACTCAGAGCCTGTCGTGTACCGGCCACGGGACCGTCCGCTCGCTGGTGGGCAACTCCCCGTGGTCTCGGCCGCGGGCGACCCATCGCACCTCGCACGTGTCGGTGACCCGAAGGACGCTCTCGGGTCGACGCACGATGAGGCGATCGCGCGTCTCCGTCACGAGCGCGGGGCCGAGGTGATCGCCCGCGCGGCCGCGGTCCTGCGTAAGTCGAAGACGCCACATTCCCCCGCGCCGCTGGAGCCCCGCGATGGCCCAACCCGCGACGAAATCATCGACGCGGAACCGTACACCTACCCCACGATGCTCCGCGACGTGTTCAGTGAGGAGGACTGATGGCCAGGCCACCGTCCGAGGACGTCATCGCGCGGGAGCTCAGCGTGCTGGAGTTGAAGCGCGCCGGGCACACGTACCAGGAGATCGCCGCGGCGCTCGGCTACGCCGACCGATCCGCAGCCCGCCGCACCTACATTCGCGCCCTGCAGCGCACCCTTGCCGAGCCGGCGTCCGAAATGCGAGAGCTGGAGAACGCACGCCTCGATCGACTGCAGACCGCTCACTGGAAGAACGCCGTCGAGTACGGCGACGAGAAGGCCGCCGACATCATCCTCAAGATCATGAAGCGTCGCGCCGCGCTCAACGGCTTGGACCTGCCGAGCAAGATCGAGCACACCGGCCCGGGCGGAAACCCGCTGACCGTGGTGATCGACCCGTCGATGCTCCCTGCAACTGGTGACCCCGATGCCGACGGCGACCCGGGATAAGGTCTGGCGCTACCCCTACACGCCGTCGCCCCGACAGGAGGTAGCGCACCAGACCGTCGCCGATGAGATGCTCTACGGCGGCGCGGCCGGCGGCGGCAAGTCCGAGTGGATCCTCGCAGCGCACGTCACGCTGGCGTTGATGGTGCCCGGGTCCGCTTCGCTGATCCTGCGCCGTACGTTTCCTGACCTCGAACGGTCCCTGATCCCGCGTCTGCTGGAGCGACTGCCCAGGCAGGTCGCGACGTACAACGCGACCCAGCACGTGTGGAAGTTCCGCAACGGGTCCCGGATCGAGCTCGGGCATCTGCAGCGCGAGAACGACGTCCTGAAATACCAGTCGGCCGAGTACCAGCTCATCAGCTTCGACGAACTGACCCACTTCACTCAGTTCCAGTACAACTACATGATCAGCCGGTTGCGCGCCGCCGGCGCCGTGCGGGACCGGCTGGCCGAGCTCGGGTGGCGGCCGCGCGCCGCAGCCGCATCGAATCCAGGAGGGCCCGGCCACCACTGGGTCAAGTCGCATTTCATCGACCCGCAGCCGCCCGGCCGGGTGTGGAAGCCGCCGGCCGACCTCGAGAATCCACGCCCCGGCACCCGCGTGTTCATCCCCGCGAAGGTGACCGACAACCCGCACCTGGACGAGACCTATGCCGACCGTCTCGCGTCCCGTGACCCGATGCTGCGCCGTGCGCTGCTCGACGGGGACTGGGACATCCTTGAGGGCGTCCGCTTCACCGCCTGGCGCCGCGCGGTCCACGTCATCGACCCGTCCGAGTTCCCCATCCCACCCGGCGGGTCGGTCCCGAAGGCGTGGGGTGTCGACTACGGTCTGGATGCGCCGTTCGCTGGGCTGCAGGGAGCGAAGTTCGGCGACGGCCTGGTCGTGGTCTACCGCGAGCTGTACGCGCCGGGGCTGACCCCGTCACAGCAGGCCGAGGCGATCGCCGAAGCGGAGGGCGAAGACGAGCGCGGTGAGGGCCGCCCGATCCCGATCTACCTGGACCCGGCGACCTGGGCGCGCGCACCGGACCAGCCGATCAAGTCCAAGCTCGACGACGACCGGCCACCGAAAGGG
>CAYYQO010000044.1:0-19023 GCA_964473845.1 uncultured Aeromicrobium sp. | reverse complement strand
GATGGTCCTCGGTCGGCGGGAAGATGTCGACGATGCCGCCGCGCACCGCGAACTCGCCGCGACGTTCAACCAGGTCGACGCGCGTGTAGGCCGCGTCGGCGAGCCGGCGCACGACATCGTCCAGCTCGACGTCCTGGCCCGAACGCAGTTCGACCGGCTCGAGGTCGGCCAGGCCCGTGACCTGGGGCTGCAGGATCGACCGCACGGGAGCCACCACGACCCGGGGACGCTCGTCACCGCCGTGGACCACGCGACGCAATACCGCGAGCCGGCGGCCCACGGTGTCGGAGCGCGGCGAGAGCCGCTCGTGCGGCAGCGTCTCCCAGGCCGGGAACACGACGACCTCGTCCGTCCCGATCAGCGCACCGACCGCGTCGGCCAGTTCGTCGGCCTCGCGTTCGGTCGCCGTGACTGCCACGACCACCGAGGAGTCGCCGGCCAGGGCCGAGGCGACGAACGGGTACAGCGCCGGAGGCGCGGTGAGTTGCGCGGAACCGTCGCCGTCTCGGAGCTTGGAGACGAACGCGGCAAGGTGGGTTTCGGCGGCAACGGCCGCCATCAACTGGGGTTGGACCATGACCTGTCAAGACTACGGGCGAGGCGGTCATGACGAGTCGGCACACCCGCGCCACCGTTCGAGCAGCGCTCTGGATGTTTCGCCTGATTCACATCCGCGTACGGTGAGATTCGAGCCCACCCATGGCGGTGGCCTAGTAGGGTCGATGCGTCCAATCCAAGGGGGAGTGATGAAGCGCGCGAGGTTCTCCGAAGGTCTCACCGCGCTGCGCTCGGCACAGAAGCCGTCGCGGGGAACCGCGGCCTACTCACGCAACATCAATCGTCCCGCCGGCCGAGTCGTGGCCGCCGCGGTGAACACGATCGGCATGACGCCGAACCAGGCGTCGGCCATCAGCGCGGTCTTCTCGTTCTCCGCGATCGCCCTGATCGCCTTCGCCCGGCCCACCGTCGCACTCGGAATCGCCATCGCGATCCTGCTGGCCGTCGGCTACGTCCTCGACTCCGTCGACGGCCAACTGGCGCGACTCTCGGGATCGGGCTCGGTCTCCGGGGAATGGCTCGACCACACGATCGACTGCTTCAAGACGACGACGTTGCATCTGGCTGTGCTGATCAGCTGGTATCGCTTCGGTTGGAACGACCACGAGGCCTGGCTCCTGGTACCCATCGGCTTCACGGTCGTCGCGGTCGTGACGTACTTCGGCCTCATGCTCATGCCCACCCTGCGCCCGCCGAAGCCTGCGGACGACACCCCCAGCACCGAGCACCCGCTGCGCCAGTACGCGATCCTGCCGATGGACTACGGCTTCCAGTGCTGGCTGTTCGTCCTGTTCGGATTCCCCACGGTCTTCGGCTGGGCCTACACCGCTGTCTTCGCCTGCTGCGCGCTCGCCCTGGTCGCCGCCCTGCGCAAGTGGTGGCGCGAACTGCGCGTCATCGACCGGGAAGCCGCCCGATGAGGATCGCCATGATCGGCACCCGCGGGGTGCCGGCCCGGTATGGCGGTTTCGAGACGGCGATCGAGGAGATCGGCCGGCGCATCGCCGCCGGGGGCGACGAGGTCGTCGTGTACTGCCGCGGGGCAGAAACGGCCGACACCAGCTACCTGGGCATGGAACTCAAGCATCTTCCCGCCATCCGGTCCAAGGCCGTCGAGACCCTCTCGCACACGTTCCTGTCCGTGCTGCACGCCGTGTTCCGTCGCAAGACCGCTGATGTGGCCTTCGTCTTCAACGCCGCCAATGCCGTCTTCGTGCCGTTGCTGCGCCTGCGCGGCATCCCCACGGCCGTCCACGTCGACGGGTTGGAGTGGAAGCGCGCCAAGTGGGGCAAGGGCGGACGGCGCTACTACCGGATGGCCGAGGCGCTGTCGGTCCGCTGGGCCGATGCGCTGATCGCCGATGCCGACGGAATCTCCGAGTACTACCGCGACGAGTTCGGAGCACCCACCGAACTGATCGCCTATGGCGCCCCGATCCTGACCGATGCATCCGCAGACCTGCTGCGCCAGCACACCGAGTTCGAACCGCGCGGTTACCACGTGGTCGTGGCCCGGTTCGAGCCCGAGAACCACGTCCTCGAGATCGTGCGCGGCTACACGGCCTCCGCGGCGGAGTTGCCGTTGGTCGTCGTCGGCTCGGCCCCCTACTCCGACGACTACACGGCCCAGATCGAGCAGTTGGCCGCCGCCGACCCGCGGATCCACATGCTCGGCGGAGTGTGGGACCAGGGCCTGCTCGACCAGTTGTACGCCCACGCAGCGTCCTACCTGCACGGACACTCGGTCGGCGGCACCAATCCGTCGCTGCTGCGGGCCATGGGAGCCGGAACGTCCGTCGTCGCGTTCGACGTGTCCTTCAATCGCGGTGTGCTCGGCCCGCACGGTCGATACTTCACCGGACCGGACGACCTTTCCACGCTGCTCGACGAGGTCGAGTCCGAACTGAAGGATCATCGACCCGGCTTCGACTCCCGCGTCGACAGCATCCGTGAACGGGCTCGCGTGAACTACGACTGGGACGACGTCGCGCGTGGATACCGGCGACTGGCCGATCGACTGGCTCGCCGCGAGATCCGCCGACCCCGGCTCTCGGGACGGCGGCGGTGACCGCTCCCCGCCGTATCGTCGTGGCCCATCCCTCGGCCGAGTTGTACGGCTCCGACCTGCAGTTGGCCGAGACCGTCACGGCATTCATCGACGCTGGTCACCGGGTGACGGTCGTCCTGCCGTCGCACGGTCCCTTGATCGAGGTGCTGACCGAGCGCGGAGCCCACACGGTCGTCACGGACTTCCCGGTGTTGCGCAAGTCCTCGCTCACCCCCCGCGGCATCGTCAAGCTCGCGTGGGACGGAGCTCGCGCCGTGCCCGCGGTCTGGCGCCATCTCGCGGGCGCCGACGTGGCGTGGGTGAACACCCTGACCATCCCCCTGTGGCTGGCCGTGGCCCGACTACGCGGGCGCGACACCGTGTGCCACGTCCACGAGGCCGAGGACGAAGGACATCGGGTCGTCCGCACGGGACTGGCGCTCCCGCTGCTGCTGGCGAAGCGACTGGTGTGCAACAGCGCCGCCGCAAGGTCGAGTCTGACCTCGGTGCTGCCGGTGCTCGGTCGCCGGACCACTGTCGTCCACAACGGAGTCCCGGCTCCACCGGTCGACCCCGATCCGCCGCGGACCCGTTCGGCCGGTTCCCCGGCACGCGTTGCCCTGGTCGGACGTCTCTCACCACGCAAGGGCATCGACGTGGCCCTCGAAGCGATCGCCGAGCTCCGGACCGCTGGGCGCCCCGTCGAGATCGAGGTGTGCGGCAGCACGTTCGAGGGTTATGAGTGGTTCGAACGCGAACTGCGGGCACGCAGCGCCGAGCCGGACCTGGCCGGAGCAGTCGAGTTCTCCGGGTTCGTCCGTCCCGTGTGGCCCGTGCTTGCTTCAGCCGACATCGTGCTGGTGCCGTCACGGGTCGAGCCCTTCGGCAACACTGCGGTCGAGGCTCTCCTGGCCCAGCGCCCGCTGGTCGCGTCACGCACCCAAGGGCTGCGCGAGATCGTCGAGGACGGCAGGACCGGCCTTCAGGTCGAACCCGGTGACGCGCACGACCTGGCTGGTGCCATCGCTCGACTGCTCGACGATCCCGAACTCGCTCGTCAACTGGCGGCCACGGGCCGCGCCGAGGCACGGCGGCGGTTCTCGACGGACGCCTATGGCGCCGCGATCACCGCCGCCCTGCTCAGCCGACCGTCGCGGACTTGAGGTTGTCGATCCCGTAGACCTGCGCACCGGTCGAGGAACCCGACTGGTAGAAGTAGAAACCGATCCGGCCGGCGGTCTGCAGCGCCGTGGTCGAGTCCGAACGCTCCAGCGTCCACGAGCCCGGCTCGGCCGTTCCCGCCTTCCAC
The DNA here is from genome assembly GCA_964473845.1 of uncultured Aeromicrobium sp. Classification (GTDB taxonomy): domain Bacteria; phylum Actinomycetota; class Actinomycetes; order Propionibacteriales; family Nocardioidaceae; genus Aeromicrobium. The sequence goes on along the minus strand of CAYYQO010000044.1, from coordinate 15,109 downwards.
ACCTTGACCTTCAGTTCCGTTCCACTCGTTCCCACGGCTTGGGCCCGCAGCTTCAACGTGTCTCCGGCACCGATGGTCAGACCCGGGACGAGCACGGAACCCAAGGTCGTCGCAGTGCCGCCGCTGACCCGGATCAGGTCGGCGCGGACGCCACCGTCGGACCGCGCCACGAGCTTGACGCGGTACGAGTTCGACGCGTTCACCCACCGCACGTAGGTCTCCAGCTGTGAACCGCCGCCCGTGGCCGCGCTTCCCAAGGACACGTCGAACGTCAGATCGGTCTGCGACGCGGATGAACCGGCCAGCGTCGCCTCGCGACCCTGGCCCGGAGCCACGGTCGCCTGACCGGCCGAGCCGTTCACCGCGAACGCCGCGGCACCTCCGGACACCGTCCACGCCCCACCGAGATCGGCGTTGCCCCAGCCGTTGGCCACCGTGCGCCCGAAGGCGTCCAGTGCGACATCGGCGCCCGCCGCCGGAGCCTCGACCGACACCGACTTCGTCACCGAATCGGTGGCGCCATTGTTGTCGGTGACCGTCAACGTGACCTGGTAGGTGCCGTCCTCGGCCGGGTAGGCGTGCGTCGTGGTGGCACCGGTGCCGGTCTGACCGTCGCCGAAACTCCACGCATACGACACGATCACGCCATCGGTATCGGTTGAACCCGTGCCGTTGAACACCACCGACGTTCCAGTTGCCGTGGCCGAGAAGTCAGCCGTCGGTGCCTGGTTCGGTGCCTGCGGCCCTGGAGTTGCGGAGGTGAGGTTGTCGATGTCGAAGACCTGCGGGCTGGTGGAGGAAGCCGACTGGTAGAAGTAGAGCCCGATGCGGCCCGGCGCCTGCAGGCCCGCCGTCGAGTCCGAACGCTCCAGCGTCCAAGCACCCGGCTCGGCCGAACCCGCCTTCCACACCTTGACCTTCAGATCCGTCCCGGACGTACCAACCGCCTGGACCCGCAACTTCAGGGTGTCACCGGCCACGATCGTCAACCCCGGCACGAGGAGCGAACCCAACGTCGTCGCGGTGCCGCCACTGACCCGAATCAGATCGATCCGCACGCCACCGTCGGACCGCGCGACGAGCTTCGTCCGGTACGAGTTCGCACCATCGATCCACCGCACATAGGACTCCAGCTGCGTACCACCGCCGGTCGCGGCGTTCGCCAACGACAAATCAAAGGTCAGATCGGTCTGCCGCGCCGAGGAACCAGCCAACGTCACCTCACGACCCTGACCGGCAGCCAACGACACCCGGCCGACCGAACCCGTCACCGAGAACGGCGTCGCATTCCCGCCACCAGTCGTCCACGCACCACCCAGATCGGCATTGCCCCAACCGTTGGACACCGAACGACCAAACGCATCCAGAGCAACAGTCCCGCCTGCTGCAGGAACCTCGACCGACACCGACTTCGTCACCGAATCGGTCTGGCCCGAAGCATCGGTCACCGTCAAGGTCACCGTGTAGTCGCCTTCGTCGTCGTAGACGTGCGTCGGATTGGCCTGCGTACTGGTCGAGCCGTCACCGAAGTTCCACGCATACGAAGCGATCTCGTCGTCGTCGGTCGATGTCGAGGTGAACTTCGCCGACAATCCGGTGGCTTGGACCGTGAAGTCGGCCTCCGGTGCCGCATCGGGATCGACGGTACGTGTGATGGTGTCCGTCAGGCCCTGGTTGTCCGTCACATTCAACGTGACCGTGCGGACCGCACCGTTGGCGTAGGTGTGCGTCGGATTGGCCTGCGTACTGGTCGCACCGTCGCCGAAGTTCCACGCATACGAAGCGATCGTGCCATCCGGATCGGACGACGTCGACGTGAACGCCACGTCCAAGCCGTCGACCGCGAACGTGAAGCCTGCCTCGGGCGCCTGGTTCGGAACCGAGACCACGATGAGTTGAGTGACTGTTCCCGTGGCCCCGTCATTGTCGGTGACCGTCAGCGACACTCCGTACGTGCCGCTGGCAGCGAACGTGTGGGTCGGATTCGGCTGCGTACTGGTCGAGCCGTCACCGAAGTTCCACGCATACGAAGCGATCGTGCCATCCGGATCGGACGAACCGGACGAGTTGAAGCCCACGGTTGCGCCGGCCGGCTGCGTCGTGAACGCGGCCGTCGGGGCTGCGTTCGGCAGACTCCGACCCGAGGCGATGTAGTGCGCACGGACGGTCTGTGCCGAAAGCTGGCTGCCGAACACGGCAACCTCGTCGACGTCGCCGAGGAAGTAATTCTGAGAATTGCCACCCCACGTGTTGTCGCCACCGAGCTTCCAGTAGCCGTTGTAGTTCTGGGCCACGGTGTTCGGGTCGCTGGAATTGAGCACGCCGTCCACGTAAAGACGCATGCCGCCGGACCCGAACGTCGAGACGACCTGGTGCCACTGGCCGTCGTTCAACGAAGCTTGCGAATCGATCGTGACGGTGCTCCCGTTGTAGACGCCGAACCGCACGCGACCGTCATCGAGCATGTACAGGTGTCGGTCATAGTTCGACGACGCCGAACCGTTCGAACTGCTGCCGAATCCGAAGATGCGACCGCCGTCGGTCGTGGTCGTCTTGATCCAGACCTCCTGCGAGAAGACCTGCGGATTGCTGGTGGCCGTCGTCGCCACGACGTTGCCGCCGGCCTTGTTGCCGATGCCCAGGAAACCGCCCGTGATCGGACGCGCCAACCCCAGCGCCGCGTTGCCCGACAGGGCGCCGGCACGGTTCAGGGTGAAGTTGCCCAGGATCGAGCCGGTGACGCCGTTGATGGAGGTGTCGCCGGCCGTGGTGCCGCTGGTCTCGCCCAGCCGCCAGTAGAGCTCGGGTTCGGCGTTGTACACGGCGGCACCGTAGGTGTCAGCGGGTGCCTGCGGAACCGTGGAAGTCCGCCCGCTGGCCTGCCAGTGCGCATCAACCTGGGCCGCGGTGAGCGCCTTCGGGTAGACCGCGAAGTCGTCGATCGCACCCGCGAAGTACTTGCTGCCGCTCCACGTGTTGTCGCCGCCGATGCGCCAGTAGCCCCACAGGCTCCGGCCCTTCGTGACACCAGACTTCGTGGCCACGCGGCGACCATCGAGGTACAGCGACATCGTTCCGTTCTCGAACGTGCCGACGGCGTGGTGCCACTGTTGGTTCCGGACCGTTGCGGAACTGGTCAGGATCTGGTTCGAACCGTCGTTGACGCCGAAGGCCAGCCGCCCGCTGGAGTCCACGTAGAGCGCTCGGTCGTGAGTGCCTGAATCGCCACCGGACGCGTTGTTGCCGAAGCCGGCGATCTTGCCGGTGCTGCTGTTGGTGGCCGTCTTGAACCAGCCTTCGATCGAGAAGGAGTCCGGTCCCCAGATGCGTTCCTTGGAGACGGTGACGCCATTGACATTGCCTGCGAACGTCGTCGCAGCGTTGCCCGAGCCGTCCTGCATGGCACCGGCGGTCCCACGCGTGGCACTGGTCCCGACTGTCGTGTCGTCCACGCCGGCCCAGTCGATGACCTGACGGTTCGTTTCGGACAGGCGCCAGTACTTGGTGGCCCCGTCGGCGAGAACCTTGTCGGCATACGGACCAAATGCGCCGGTCGAACCGACCGTCACTGGCACCCAGTTGGAGTCGGCATAGTTCCCGGAGGAGTCACTGACTCGCAGTCGATACTGCACCGTGGTGCCGGGCGTCAGTCCGGTATCGGTGGCACCCATCGACTGGACCTCCCAGAACCGGGCGGTCTGCTCACCTTCCCAGATCTTGTTGCTCGCGGTATCGCGGTACACCGCGTAGGTCAACGTGGCGTTGTCACGGTCGTACGTGCCGGGCCACGAGATGCGGACGGCACCATTGCCCAGGCTGCGCGCTTTGACGCCCAGTCCCTCGCCGCTCTGGCGGGGGCCCTGGTTCTCGGGGGCAATTCCCTTGCGCGCGAACCGCACAATGCCCTGCTGGGGCTGGTTGTTGACGCGAGTGAACTCACCGCCGTACACGACGTAGTCATTGTTGGACTCGACGTCCCACGGGCCTTGATTGACACCGGTGTACGTGCCCGGCACGAAGTCGGGGAAGAAGTTGAGCAGCGTCGGACTGGGCTGACCGGGATGGTCTCCGTAGTTGTAGATGTCGCGCTTGGACGTACCCGTGGCGAACTTCGTGATGGCCGTACCGTGTTGGAACGACCAGTTCGGCTCGGTCTGCGGGAACCCGCCCGTACCGAGATTGCCGCAGTAGTGCTTGTGCGAGGCTTGGTAGACGACATTGCCGCGGGCCTCGATGTCGTAGGTATCGCCGTGGCAGTCCTCAACCCACGCCAGCGCGCCTGACCAGGTCGCCATGAACGTACCCTCGAGGTTGCCCCCTCGACCGAAGTGATACCCCGAGCCGTAGAAGCCGTCCTCATCGGCGGCAAGCGCGAGGATCGCTGCATCGGCACCGGCGTTGCGGATCTGGGCATTCGCGGCCAAGGGGAGGTTCGCTCCCGTACTGGAGTTGAGGAGTGCCATGCCGTAACCGGGGTTGTTCGACCCGTTGACCTGGGTGAACGTGCCGCCGATCGCTACCTTGCTGCCGTCCGGACTGGCGACGATGGCCTGCACGTTCCCGTTCGGGATCGTCGGGTTGAAGGGGAGCGCCGTCGACGTACCCGGGATGAAGGCAGCAGCGCGATTGCGGGTGGCCGAACCGATGGTCGAGAATACTCCGCCGACGTAGATCGCTTCTGCGGTGGCGAAGATCGAGTTGACGGTCGCGTTCGCGCCGGGCGTGCCGGGCAGGACCGCGCCGGTCTGCGGGTTCAGGGCCACGATGCGATAACGGTTCTCACCATTGACCTTCGAGAACTGCCCCGCCGCGTAGAGACGGGTACCGTCCGGAGACATCGAGAGCGACTTCACTTGGGCATCGAAGACGGGCGCGAACGTGGTGATGAGGGCACCGGTCGTCAGGTTGTACGCCAGCATGTTCGCCCGCGGGACGGTGTTGGTACCCGGGGCCGCACCTGCCGGGCGGGCCGTCGTGAACTGGCCCGCGACGTACACGGTGTTGCCCACGATCTCCTGGTCCCAGACGACGCCGTCGATCTGAACGGTCGGCAGCGCATCGGCCGTGACGGTGCTCGGCAGCGTCGAGTCGGCAGGATCGATGTCCGCATGCGCCGTCGGCGCAGCGAGCATTGCCGCCAGCAGTGCCGCACTCGACGCGATGAATGCGCCCCAGCGCAAAGGTGTTCTGGTCATTTCCCACTCCATGCCACGCCCAACCGGTTCCACCGCCCATGAGACGGCATACCGGTTCCTGAGACCCCGATCGACCTATCGTCGCAGGGGAATCTCCGGCAGTTCCGGGCATTCCACCAACTCGTGACGCATGTGACAAATGAGTCTCATGAGTCACGGCGAGGAGACATCACCCGTGAGAATCACTGGTTTGGTCTTCGGCGACCACGTGAATTCGAGCTGCACCAGGTCTCGGTCGGCGATCGGGACGTTGAAGACGTAGACCCCGGTCACAGACTCGCCGGACTTGACCTGACCCGTGAAATGATCGGCCCCGGGCTTGCCCATCTCGACGGCCGGGACCCGCTCACGCCCAAAGTAGGCGTTGACGACGACCGGGGTCAGATCGAGCGGATCGTCACCTGCCGTGACCTTGATCGTGAATCGCAACGCAGGTGCGGAGATCTCGCCGGGGAGCTCAGCCGAACTCTGAACGGACTCGATCTTCGTGACGGTTGCCTCGGCCCCGGCCGCCAAGGGCGCGGGATCTGTCAACGATCGTTCGTCCTTGACCGGCTTTGCCTCGACCGGCTTCGGAGCGGGCGTCGCCTCGGTCGACTTGGTGTCAGTCGACTTCGCATCCGGCGCCTCGGACACAGCCGGTTCGGATGCCGAGGACGTGGGCAAGTCCGTGCCCGCGTCCTGGTCGTCAGAGTTGAAGAGCCACCAGCCAACCAGGGCCAACGCGGCGATGGCCACCACGACCACGCCGACGAGCGACTTCTTCGAACTCATGAGAATCGGTACTCCTAGCTGGACCGTGGTTCCGGGTGACCCGATGGTACCCACGCAGCCCATCGCATCGGCGACGATTCTCGAGGATCGTCCGGAGCGGAACGGTCCGGATGAAACAATGCGACCCATGACCGGTGGCCGCGCTCTGCTCCATCCTCGGATCCGTTGCTACCTGAATCTGCGAACGGCACACCTGGAACGGGCCCACGATTTCGGTCCGGCCTCGATCATCTACGCACATCGCAAGTACGACTTCGATCCCGAACTGGCCGAGGGACTCGATGTCGTGCAGGCCGGAGTCGCGAAAATGGCATGGCTCATCGCGCGATCGCGACCGTCCGTGCTGGAGGTCAACGAGCCGTTCATGTGGCAGGGCCTGCACCGCACCCTCGTGGCGATCGCTGCCGCGCGGCTCTCGGCAGCCGTACGGCGCAGCCCGCTGCGGGTCGTCTCGTACGGGATCGAGAACCGGGATGCCTTCGCGACAGCGCCCACGGGACTTCGTCACCGATTGCGGCGGTGGCTCGACACCGCGGCCTCTCGCCGGATCGCACGCTCCATCGATCGCCTTGCGGTGGGGACGCCGGGCAGCCAGCAACTCTACGAACGACGTTACGGCCGGGACCTTCGCCGAGCCGACGTCCGCCTCGTTCCCGCTGTTCCCGCCGCCTGCGACTGTGGCGAAACCCGCGGCCCTCGAGGCCGCGAGGTGCTGTTCCTCGGCGCCTTCGACGAACGCAAAGGCATCCGCGAACTGCTCGCGGCCTGGCCGCACGTGGCTTCCGCCCGACCCGAGGCGACGTTGCGTGTCGTCGGCAAGGGTCCCCTCCTCGACGAGGTGCGCGAGCGAATCTCGCACCTCGATCGAGTCCGGATCGACGTCGATCCGCCGCGCCCGCAGATCCACGCCCACCTGCGCGAGGCGGCCGTGCTCGTCCTGCTGTCGCAGCCCCGCGAACGATGGCGCGAGCAGGTCGGCCTACCGATGGTCGAGGCATTGGCCCACGGCTGCACCGTGGTGACGACCGAGCAGAGCGGTCTCGCCGCGTGGCTGAGCGATCACGGGCACTTCGTGGTCGACTCCTCGAGCACGCCCGATCAGTACGCCGTGGCCGTGACAGCCGCACTCGACATCGGACGCGACCGAGGAGATGTACTCGCCGACCTTCCTGCAGTCGACGGCAGGGCGGCGGCCGATCAGTGGCTCATGGCCGACGTTCCCTGATCAGTGCTCGGCCGTCGAGCGAGCACGTCGGAGGTCCCGCACGACGTAGATCGTCATGGGCAGCACCTGGCACAGTGCGACCGCAGCCGCAGAAGCCAGCACGGGCCCCGCGGCGCCCACGATGCCGATGAGCCACCAGCCCAAGCCGATGGAGACCGGCACCATGGCCAACGTCGGGATCACCTGGGCGCGCAACCCGCGCTTGTCCGTCATGTACATGCCCAGCGGGTACTTCAGGGACTGCACCGCGACGAAGATGACGAATCCGACCAGCAGCCAGCCACTGAGCACGATCTGACCGCCCGACACCAGCCGCGCGAGCCAGTCACTGATCAGGGCGACACCCCCGGCCAGGACCAGACCAGCGGTGAAGAACACCGCCGCCGGGATCGCCGGCGACTTGATCTCGCCGCGAGCGCGTGCCCGGGCGAACACCGGCCAGAGCGACACACCCGCAGCCGAGATCGTCTGCAGCACGATGTTGAACAACTGGAAGCCGAGGTTGTACTCGGCCAGCGAGGACCGGCCGCCCAGATGGCTGAGCAGCAACCGATCGGTCTGCATCGCGATGGGCAGCGCCATCATCTGGATCAGCATGGGCCACGCGGTGTCCATGATCTTGACACTCGGGTCGGTCCGGAGCCGCGGGACCAGCACGAACGCGCGCACCAACTGCGGCGAGATCGCCCGGGCCGCGAGGATCAGGCACACCACGGCCGAGAGCGTTGCCCCGAGATAGGACAGGATCGCCACGTGATTCCCGGCCGGAACGTTCAGCCCGATGCACACCAGGACACAGACCAGGATGAACGGCGCCACGACGGCCTGCGCGGCGATCTGCGCGGGGTTGCGATGCAGCCCGACCAGCACGCGAGCGCCGATCGTCAGCGGCAGCGTGAGTCCGAACAGGCACAAGCAGATGGTCGCGACGACCCCACCCCCGGCCAGGAGCCCTTCGCCCAGGATGGTCGGCCACGCATCCGTCATGCCGAGCACCAGGCTGATCGTGACGATGACCGCGCCCGAGACGACCAGGATGCGCAAGGCACTGGTCAAGGTACGGCGCACCTCGTCGTCCGACCTGGGTGAATCCGAACCGGCGACTCGATTGATCACCGAGGCAGCGATCCCCAGGTCGGCGAAGGGCAACAAGGCCGGCATGGAAGCGAGCAGACCGTACTGGGCATAGGCATCGACACCGAAGTTCTCGATGATCATCCGGCTCGTGACGATGCCGAGCACGCCCGACAGGCCCATGACCAGGACCTTCATGGCGGCCGTCGATCCCACCACCTGCCAGTCACCGGCGCGGGCGAGCCATGACCGTACCCGGCTCAGTCCAACGCGACGACGGGCGGACACCCCCACCTCCTGGTCGCGTGAAAACTTGGGCGGCTCAGGAGCCGCCCGCTCAGGATAGACAGGTCAGCAGGCGTTCCGGCCCGAGACCGGTCGCTCACCCGTCACGGGGCGCGTCGAGCGACTGGTCCCAAGCATCGTCGGGCACCCTCGGGTTGGCCGGGATCAGGGCCAGACCCACCAGCAGCGCCAATACCGTCGCACTGGAACGCAGCGGGCCGAACGGCAGCGCCCATGCCGCATTGCACGCGAGGAAGACCACCAGCGCACTGGCCCGGGACACCCGAACCCGGATCAGGACGGCCCGGAAGGCGACGTAGACGAGAACCGCGCACATGACGAGGCCGCCGAGGCCTAGGTTCGCCCACAGGTCGCCGATGACCGAATGAAGCGAGAATCCGTCACCAAACATGTAGTTCTCGACATAGCCGTTGTTGGGGTCGTAATTGATCGAGGCCATGCCGGACTTGGCCACGAGGACGTCCTGCAACGACGGTTGGACACCGAGGCCGAATCCCCACGGGGTGTCTCGGAACAACGCGACTGAGGCACCGATCTCGGGACGTCCGCCCAGCAGCAGCGACCCGCTCTCGTCCAACTGCGCCTGCGTACGCCGCTGGGTGGACTCACCCAGCTGTCCGGAGAGGATCGCCCACTGCACCACGTGGTAGGCCACCCACCCGAAGGCAGCCACGACCAGGGCGGTTCCGGCCCACCGACTCTGTCCCTCGGCGCCGGACTCCCGTGAACGGACGGACTGCCAGCCCACGACGAGCACCGTCAGCCCCAGGATCGCCGAACTCGATCTGGCGTCGTTCGTCGCCGACATGAGCGCCAGCGCGAGCAGCGTTGCGATCTCGAGCCAACGCCGGTTGATGCGCCAGGCGATCGCCAGTGTCAAGACGGCAACGGGAACGGCAAAACCGAACTTCCACGGATTGGACGAGAACAAGGCCGATGTGCGCGAAAGCGTGGCCACGATGGCAACCCCGGCCACGATGGCGACCACAGGAGCAGACAGGCGAGTCCGAGCCCACAACAACACGCCGACCCGCCCGACCAAGGTCAGCGTCACGACAGCGAAATCGAGGGCTGCGACGAAGAACGTCGAACGGTCCGGAGTCGCGAACAACGCCATTGTCGCGCCGCACGCCAAGGCGAAAACCGTGCACCAGATCAGGGCCGAGGCACCCTTGAACCGCGGGAGCGATCCGAGCCACACCGGGGCCAACGCCAGCACGAGAACCACGTTGATGGTCAGTCGTCCCACCATGAACGGGAAATTGGCGAAGCAAAGCAGCACTGCAACCGCCGCCACCCACCGCTCGACCTCGAACCTGCGCGCGGCAAGCCGGTATTCGGCCGAGGCCACCACGACCGACCCCATCGGACCAACCTACCTCGGAGCTCTCACCTCGACACCCACTTCACGTGGTCGACAGCGCGGGGCAGATCGCGACACGTCCTTTGAGGACCGCCCCACGAAGTCAGGCCGGATACGTAGAATGATCAACACCCAGTCGGGAGATCGGGGTCCCGAGGGAAAGGGTGAGGCACCGGGCATGAAGTTCATCGACTACGTCAACACCGTGCGCAAGCACTGGCTGCTCATCGGCATCCTTGCCGTGGTCGGTGCAGGCGTGGCCTTCGGACTCGCGAAGACCGCCACCCCGACCTACCAGGCCAGCAGCAAGGTCTACGTGGGCGTGAACACCGGTGGAACGGTCGACGAGCTCGTCCAGGGGTCGACGTTCACCCAGAACCTGGTCCAGTCCTATGCCCAGATCGCGACGATGCCAGTCGTGCTCGACCCCGTGATCGAATACCTCGATCTGGACACCGATGCCCGCAGCCTGGCCAAGTCGGTCCGGGCCGACACCCCCCTGAACACCGTCATCATCGAGGTCACGGTGACGGACTCCGATCCGAACCGGGCCACTCGCATCGCCAACGCGATCGCTGCTCAACTCCCCAGGACCGTGAAGTCGCTCGCGGCCTCGAAGGCATCGGCGCCCAAGGCTGCCGCCGTGAATGTCACGACGGTGTCGCGCGCCATCGTTCCCACCTTCCCGGTTTCGCCCAACACCCGACTGCAGACCGCATTGGGCTTGGCGCTCGGCCTGCTGGCCGGCGTGCTCCTGGCCCTGGCCCGCCACCTGCTCGACACCCGCCTGCGCGGCGTGGACGACATCCGCCAACTCACCGATGCGCCGATCTTGGGCATGATCCCGTCGTGGCGCGGTCCCGACAGCGAAAAGGTCAGCGTCCTGAGGCGACCGCGAAGCCCACGATCCGAGTCCTACCGTCGGTTGAAGTCGAACTTGGAATTCATCAAGGAGGGCGGCGCCACGTGCATTGTGGTGACGTCCGCCCTGCCCGGCGAGGGCAAGTCCACGACCGCGGCCAACCTCGCAGCGGCGATGGCCGAGGACGGCTCGCACGTCCTGCTCATCGACGCGGACCTGCGCCGACCGACCGTGGCCGACACGACGGGTCTCGAGAGCGCCATCGGCCTGTCGACCGTGCTCATCGGCAAAGCACAACTCTTCGGTTCCGTCCAGACGTGGGGATCGACCACGGTCGACGTACTGACCAGTGGCGAGATTCCGCCGAATCCTCTGCAACTGCTCGAGTCGCGCGCCATGGAGGGCCTGTTGGTGAACGCTCGGACCGCGTACGACTTCGTGGTGATCGACTCTCCGCCGCTGCTGTCGCTCGTCGACGCCGCAGTCCTGGCCCGCCGTACGGACGGACCGATCATCGTGACCGCCAACGGGCGCACCCGCCGCAAGCAGCTGACCTCGGCACTCGACACCCTTCGCGTCGCCGACGTCACGCCGATCGGCATCGCGTTGACCCGTGCCACCTCCGGCGATTCGACCAGCTACGCGTACTACACGCAGTCCGAGCCGAACCGGTTCAACAGCGTGCTCGACCGCCTTCGTCAACTGCTCCCCCACCGCCGGTCCGGCACCGAACCGGCCCGGGCCGATGATGCCGTCATGGAGCCGTCCGCGGGCGAGTCGTCGTGACCCCGACGGTCAGCCCGTCACCTTCTCGTGACCTGGTTCGATCGTTGGCCCGGCATTGGCCGCTCTTCGTCGCAGCTCTCGTCCCGGGAATCCTGTTGGTGATGGTCACACCGCCCGCATCAACCCACTACGTCGGCTCCACGACTGTCTCGATCACCGCCCCCGCGGACGCCACGGTCCGCGAACTGAGGCTGTTCGACGTCTACGTCCGTCGGCACATCGACACCTTCGCACGTCTCGCCACCACCCCGATCGTGCTCGACGAGGCGATCGCCAGCCAGGGCCTCCCGATGACAGCCAAGGACCTGGCGAAGTCGATCACGATCGTCGATCCCGCCAACCGCCAGTTCATCACCCTTGACGTCGAAGGCACCGACCGCGAATCGACGCTCAATCTGGCGGACGCGATCGGTACTGCCCTGGCCGACCAGATCGCTGACCTGTCAGCCCACACCCCGGACGGAGGAACCCTGATCGGGGCCCAAGCCATCGGCTCGTCTGCTGCCGAGGTCACGGAACGGGCACTCCCGATGCGTGCTCTGCTGGCTCTCGCCGCAGGGATCGTCGCTGCACTCGCCTGGGTACTGCTGCGGTTCTCCTGCGACGACACCCTGCGTACGCGACACGACTTGGCCTCCATCACGAACGCCCCGGTAATGGCAACCTTTCGGTCCGGTGAAGCCGACGACCGAACTGCGGACCTGTTGCATCTTCACCTGACTTCCGCGGCCCACCACGCTGATCGTCCGATCCATCTGGTCGGAACCACCAGCACGGCCGCCGAAGCCTTCGACGTCCGCGAGCGCCTGCTCCGTTCCTTCGGATCGCTGCGTGAGTCACCCACTCACGTGGACGTGCTCACATCTGGTCGGGTCGGACAGATCATCAACCAGGTCGGTTCGAGTTCGGTCGCAGCCGCTCAGGCGTCGACGCTGGTCGTCGTCGCTCTTCGCCGGGCCACGGGATCGGGACTGGTTGATGTCCTGCACGTGATCGAGCACACCGGCGGGACCGTGGCGGGACTGATCGTCCACCTCCCCCCTCGCCCCTGGTGGAGCAGGTGGCGCCACGGCCGGAGAGCGCACGCATGATCGATCCGCCCGCGCACCTGATCTTCGTGTGCACCGCGAACATCTGCCGCTCTCCCGTCGCTGAGCTCATGCTGCGCCACCGACTCGGTGACCTCGATGGTTCGCAGGTCAGCAGCGCCGGGGTCCGCGCCCATCCCGACCTGCCCATCGACGACCGGATGCGCCAGTTGCTCGCCGCCGACGGGATCACGTCCGACGACTTCAGGGCGACCGAGGTCGACCGCGAGATCCTCGAGCGCGCCTCGGTGATCGTCACAATGACGCGCAAGCACCGCAGCACACTCGTCACACGGCATCCCGAACTGTTGGGACAGACCTTCACCCTGCTGGAACTGTCCGCGCTGTTGTCCGAGACGGGGCCCGCCGACAGCCTCACCGAACTCGCGAGCCGCCGCCCGTACCTCTCGATCACCGCCGACGAACTGGACGTGGTCGATCCGTACAAACGGCGCAAACGGATCTACACCCGCACCTACACGCAGATCAGGAGATGCGTCGATACGATCGCCCGCGTCCTCTACCACCGAGAGGAACCGTCGCCGTGAGCACACCGGAGCCGCGCGCCCTCGTGGTCCTCGAGTCCTTCGGTGATCCGCGACCCACGACGAATCCGTACATCGTCATGCTGCTGCGCGCACTCAGGTCGACCGAAGGTCTCACGGTCCTGACCTTCAGTTGGCGGCGCGCCCTGACCGCTCGCTACGACGTGTTCCACGCCCACTGGGCCGAGTTCCTCGTGACCGATGGGTCGGGGCCGAAGCGACTGGTACGTCAGGTCCTGTTCCTCGCCTTGATGCTTCGATGGAGCATCCAGCGGATTCCCGTCGTCCAGACCCAGCACAATCTACGCCCTCACGAGTCCGTCGGACGTCGCGCCGGAGCGCTGCTGCGCATGCTCGATCGCCGCACCGTCCTGCTGATCTCGATCAACCGACTGCCGCCTGACGATCCGCGGCCGGTCCGGCACATCCTCCACGGCGACTACCGCGACTGGTATTCCGGTCATCCGCTGCCCGACCCCGAGCCCGGACGGCTGGGCTTCTTCGGGCTGATCCGGCCCTACAAGGGGATCGACACCCTGCTCGGGGCCTTCGCCGGCACGGACCCGCAACTCCGGCTGGCTGTTCGTGGCCAACCCAATCACGACGAACTGGAACACGAACTGCGTGAGGCCGCCGCCCGCGACCCACGCATCAGCTTGGGGTTGCACTACCTCAGTGACGAGGAACTCGTCGACCACGTCGGCCGCAGCACGCTCGTGGTCCTGCCGTATCGCCAAGGTCTCAACTCCGGCGGCGCACTCGCCGCGCTCTCGTTGTCGCGCCCGGTACTGATGCCGGCCACGGAACCGAACCGCGCCCTGGCCGACGAGGTGGGCGCCGACTGGGTCCGGCTCTACGACAGCGAGTTGACCGCTGAACTGCTCGAGCGCGAAGCCGAACACGCGCTCGCGCTCGACGGCGAGCCGAATCTCGAGGCCCGACGATGGGACCTCGCGGGCCGCGAACACCTGGCCGCGTTCCGGGATGCTCTTGCGCTGAGCCGGGACCAGTAACCTGAGTCCCGTGACCCGGTCCCGCCGATTCGACGGATTGGCGGTCGTCGTCGTGAATTACGGTTCGAGTGGACTACTGGCGGGCGGACTCGCCGGCGTCGCCGAGGACCTCCCGGGTGCCGACATCATCGTGGTCGACAACTTCAGTTCGCCGGCCGAACGGACCGCCGCCACCGAATTGGCCGATCAGCACGGCTGGCACCTGCTCTCCCCCGCCGCGAACCTGGGCTTCGGGGCCGGGTGCAATGCGGGCGCCGATGCTGCGTGGGAGCGCGGAGCCGGCCGGGTCCTGCTGCTAAATCCCGACGCCACGATCGACCCCGCTTCCGTCATCGCACTCGAGCAGGCTCTCGACGCCGACCCGCTCGCTCTCGTCGCGCCTGTCGTGCGGCGGCCGGACGGATCGGTCTGGACGTCGGGCAACCACCTCGACCTCGACACGGGTCGCATGATCGGTGCGAACGCCTCCGCCGACCGCGGCATGCCGTGGCTCAGCGGCGCCTGCCTGCTGATTAGCCGAGTCCTGTGGGATCGGGTCGGCGGTTTCGACGACTCCTACTTCCTGTACTGGGAGGACGTCGACCTGTCCGCCCGGGTCACCGCCGCTGGAGGGACGCTTCGAGTGCTCGAAGATGCTGTGTCCATCCATGCTGTCGGCGGCACCCAACAGACCGCCGGACGAGCCAAGTCTGCGGCCTACTACTACTTCAACATCCGTAATCGGTTCCTTTTCGCCGCGCAGCACCTCGATGCGGCCCGGCAGCGGCGCTGGCGACGGACCGCCCTGGCCGCGACACGCGAGATCGTGCTGCGCGGTGGCCGGCGCCAGTTCCTCCACCCGGTCGCCATCGTGCGATCGGTGTGGGGCGCCCTGCGTG
>CAYYQO010000043.1:11296-19221 GCA_964473845.1 uncultured Aeromicrobium sp. | reverse complement strand
GGACGTCTCCACCTCGTAGATGGGGGCTGTTGCACGGCTGAGGAATCGTGAATGGCGAAATTACCCCGTCTACGGAACTGCGGCTCATCGCCATGCCGAGCGCCCTCTCCATGCATTGATCGGGTGGGCGTCGATGAGCCGCTCGATCGACTCGGCCTTCACCCGGATCGTCCGGCGACCGAGTCGAACGGCATCGAGGTCGCCGGCGGCGATGTAGCGGCGGACGGTTTTGGTCGAGACCGCGAGGATCTCGGCGGCCTCGGCCAGGGGGATGAGGCGGCGGGTCGGTCTTGCAGGTCGAGTCACGCGGGTACTCCTGGGTCGGTGGCGACCCCGGTGGCCGCCTTCATCCCCCAAGCCCGCGAGATGTCCTTCGGTGGACACCCCACTTCCGCGCGAGTTCGGAAGAGGCTGAGACCGCCGTTCCGTTCCACTGAAACTCACACACCTCTTCCATTCGCCGAACAGGGGTGTCCACTCGGCGTCCCGCGGTGGCCTTGGGAAGTGTGATGACGTTGAAGAAGCTCTCCGCCGGATCGAGCTACGAGTACCTGACGCGGCAGGTCGCGGCTGCCGACTCGACCGAGCTCGGCTCAACGGCGCTGGGCGACTACTACTCAGCCAAGGGCGAGTCGCCCGGGCGTTGGACCGGCTCCGGTCTGACCGGCATCCGTGGCCTCGAGCCGGGTGACGTCGTCACCGCCAAGCAGATGAGAAACCTGTGGACGCGCGCCGCAGATCCGGCTGCGAAGCAGTCTGTCAATTGCCTTTCGTTCCAGCGGTTTTCACATCGGTAGGCAACTGGAGGCAACCGTCACCAACGGGAACCAACCGGGGGTAACCGTCAGAAGAATTCTCGGCGCGAACGTCTCAGTATGTGAACGCTGCGTGGGCCGGCATGCCGGCGAGGTCCGCAGCGAGCGCATCCACTTGGGCAAGCAGGTCTTCCGGTGCGGCCTCGAGATCGAGCGTGTGGCAATGGATGCACACGGGCGAGCCCACCACGTCATGGACGGTCGGATCCTCGTTGCCCTTGGCGTAGACAAGATGTCCGTCACTGAGACCGAGCACCGTGCAGTATGCGAGCAATTGATAAAGGTCGGCCTGCGGGAATCCGGACGGCCTTTCTGCCTTGTACTTGGCGTCGAGAACGATTCTGTTGCCGTCAGCGCCGGTCCACAGGAAGTCCGGCCGGAGGTCGACCTGCTTAGCCTCATCAAGATGCGTCCGGTACTGGAGCGATGCCACGCCACCGTAGGGCGCCAAGGCCTCGCGCAGCGCCACGCTGACGAAGTCCTCGAAGACCCGCCACATGTCGACGACGAAGCCGCTCATCTCGAGATCACCGCGCCGTTGCTCGAGCGAATCGCCCTGAAGGATCAACTCGGCCAGCCGCAGCGGTGCGTGGTACCTCGAGTTGAGCCGAGACGGCCGCCACTCGGGCAAGACGGCACGAGCAGGAAGCGGGGTGACGTCGGCGAGTTGGAGCCGAATCCGCTGGAGACCGGTCCGCGCGGCTGGCGGCACACCCGGCGTTCGCAGCAACCGAAGACATGCGGCCAGGAGAATCTGGTTCTCGGCGATGTCGACCGTGAAGTCGTCGTACGTGACCTCGAGTGGCAGGCCCAGGCCCGAGCGACGCGAGATCTGGTCGGCGACGCGGATGCGCCCACGCAGGAGTGGTAGTGATTCGTCCACCGTCCGGTAGCCCTGAAGCAAGCCCTGTTCCAGCGCCCGCGACGTCAGGCGCCGAAACGAGTGGGCGAGCGCCTCGACGAGACTCTCCTCCGTGTCGAGGACGACGGACTGGTCGCGCCAGTATGTCGGTTTGAGCGCATAACCCATCAGGAAGATCAGCCGGCCGATGGACAGCTTCGGCCGGATCGTGACCTGGAGATCACCCAGGCGTGCCACACCGACCTTCGTGCCGGGAGTGACCCACCATCGTCCGTCGACACTGCGATTCACGTCCGCCAATTCGAGCGATTCGAGCGCTGCCGCCTCCACGGCCGTCAGGTCGCACGGTTCGGAGGGTTGGTTCTCACGCAGGATCAGGTGCCGCATCAGCTTCACCGTCCACGGCCGCTGAGATCGCGTCCAGCCCGTAGCGGGCACGCACCGCCGGGCCGTCGAGTTCGCCGTAGTGGAACTCCTCCAGCAGCGGCAGGATCGACGTCCGCCATGTCCGCTCCAGGGCTGCAGGCTGCTCGTAGATCGCCGGGCGCATGAAGTAGGAGGGTCCGATCTTGAAGTCGGGGTCGTCGATACGCGCGTTCAGCTCGTCCAACAGATCTGCGGTTCGCGCCGGCAAGTCCTTGCCCGCGAGCCAGCGGCGAAGCAGGTCCCGGGTCGGCACCTCCGACGGGTGCAGGGGTAGGAACGCGAACCGCCTGCGCATGGCCGCGTCGACAAGCGCGATCGAGCGGTCGGCGGTGTTCATCGTGCCGATGACGAACACGTTCTTCGGCAACGAGAAGTCCCCGTCGGCGTAAAGGAGCTCGACGTTCTGGTCGCGGTACTCCAGCAGGAAGTACAGCTCACCGAACACCTTGGCGAGGTTGCCGCGGTTGATCTCGTCGATGATCAGCACGAAGGCGTCGCGAGGGTTCTCCAGCGCCTGGTCCACGATCTTGCGCATCGGTCCCGGCTTGAGCTTGAAGCCCCCACCCTCCTCGGGTCGATAGCCCTCGAAGAAGTCCTCGTACGAGTAAGCGGGATGGAACTGCACGAGTCGCACGTTGTCGCCGGCGACATGACGAGCGATGGCCTGGGCCAGGAAGGTCTTGCCCGTGCCGGGTGGCCCGTAGAAGATCAACTGCGGGCGATCGTTGAGTAGATCGATGCACTCCTGGAGCCACTCATGCGGAACGTGCAGTTCCTCTGCGAGCTCGTCGGTCACATCTCGCAAGACGACCTTGCTCGGCCGGGAGGGCTCCGACGTGGCGCCGGACTCCAGCAAGGTCTCGAGCGCCTCGAGTTGCTGCGTAAGGTCGATGACGTCGCGCTGGACCTTCAATCGCGCCGCCAATTCTCCCGGAAGCTCGCCATAGTCGAACCCGTCGTCCGCACTCCATTCGACATCCCGGACCACATTCGAGTCGGCACCGGCGGATGTCCGATATCGGGCATCCCCAACGAGCCGTCCGACGAAGAGGCGGCCCTGATCGACGGTGGCAATCAAGTCGTCCGGCTGCATGCGAGTCAGGAAATAGTGGAACTCGTCTAGCTTCTCGCCCTTCACCGCATACGACGCGTGAGCGTAGTCCTCATCGACAATGGGCTTGAGTTCCTCGCGCGACATTCCTGGAACGACTTCACGCAGGTTCGATGCCGCGAGGGAGATCCACCCTTCAGCGCGCCAGGTCGGAACAAGGTCCTTGCCGTTGACGCTGCTGCCTCGCACGAGCCATGCCCGTCGCACGTTCTTGGCCAGCAATCCACGCGCGTCGAGTTGTTCCCGCAAGTCCTCCTTGCTGATCTGTTGCGTTCGCTCAGCGACACCACGTTCATCGAACCGCACGCCCTCAGCCTCCAGCGCGAGGCGCTGCTCGTCGCCGTACGTGCCGCCGTCGATCTTGATGACGCGATGACCGGCGTTATGCTCCACGTTGCCGATGTAGTCGCCGATTTGCCCGGGGATGAGGCCGGCCAACTCGGCGATGTCGCTGTACGTGGACCAGAAACCTTCCGGGATCAACTCGATGGCTGCGGTCGCCACCGCGTATCCACGTGTCTTGTAGGTCGTGCGCATCGCCAAGAGTGCCGGGTCGATGGAAACGCCGGACAGCTTCCGTTCCGGATCCCACCGATCAACGATCGGCTCGGAGTAGAAGCTGTTGCCAAATCGCCGGCGACCGAGTTCGTCGCGAATCCTGAAGAGTTCGTCGTCCTCATCCACCTCGTTCCCATCGAGAAGGTCGGCGAACGCCCTGCGAATGGCACTGCGGTGCCCAGTGCTGACCACGGAGACGAAGTAGTCGGGGTAGAGCAACCACGAGAGGGCCTTGCGTTGTGCCGGCTCCTTGGGCTCGAGCACCGTGTCCATGAACGCCTTCCACCGGCGCGGCTCGGACAGGACATCCAGACGATCCGAACGATCCAAGTCGGCCAGGGCAGCGGCCAAGCGCGTGAGCAACGCCAACTGAAAAGGACGTCTCGTCTTGAACGCCACCCCGCCATTGAATGCTTCAGCTGGGAGGGCTTGGACCACGACATCGGGCAACTCGACAGGGGAGGACATTTTCGCCAGGATCCCTGTGATGAGAGACTTCTTCGTCGCCGGTGTGTAGTCAGCCAACGGTGCCAGGCTTGCGTACCAGATCTCGGCGAAGAGTTGCAGGGCTCCGTCCGAGACACCGGCGAGTTGGTCGTCGAGCTTCTCGGTGAACGACCTGCCGCTCTCGTCGGGCCGATCGACGAACGAGTGGATCAACTCGTGTGCGTTCTCAGTGGTCCACACTCGCCTATCGGGCGTGAAGACCGAATCGCCATCTCGCATGGCCCGCAGGTACTCCCGCCCAACGGCCCGCAATTCAGGTGCCGCCGGATCGACCTGGCCCGGTTCCTCGACGGTCATCCCAACTCCTCATCGAAGGGCGAGGCGTACGTTCCACCGGTCGCCATTGCCTCGGCCATCTTGTCGTAGGTTTCCAAGATCAATCGCTTCGTGCGGTACTCCCCGTGGGCCGCTTCGTCCTTGCGCTTCACAATCGGGAACGTGTCCATGATGTAGTCCACATCGTCCCGCTCAACGCCGTAGAGATGGAAGATCGCGGCATCGAGCTCGGCTCTAATCATCTCGCGCTCTGCAGGCCGCCAGACGTACGGGGCATCCGCTGCACCCAAGTCCGCCACCATCGGTAGGAGCGAGTTGCTGGTCATGGACAGGCGGGCCACCCGGTGAGTGATCCAGGCTGCGAGAGTGCCACTCAACCAGCGGTATTCCGTATCGAACCTTACCGGGGGCGCGACGGGAAACTGTCGAACATAGCCATAGGTCAGGTGGAGCCCAGCGACCTTCTGCCTAGCCAAGTAGTCCAAGACGTACGAGTTGAGCACCGCGAGAATGAGCTCGCGGCGATCACCAAACCACAGCGGATAGGTATGTCCCACACCCGCCCTCGGCAGCGCAGCCGCCAAGACTGTCCGTTCGTTCGTTGCACTCGTGACGTCGGAAAAACCCGTCAACCAACCGGGCAGGTCGTCGGGTAGGAGCGTCTCGCGAACCCAGGCGATCGGCATTGCCTCGCGATCGACGTCCGTCTTTTCTTCGTCAGACAGGTAGCGGGGCTGATTTTGGCGCTTGCCGGCTGTCTCACTCTTGAATACGTCGGCGTCCCTGTGGTCGTACGAATCGAGCATCTTCGCCTCGTACAAGGGAAGCATGCGTTCGACGGTTTCGCTCATAGAAGCCCTCCATCATCCGAGTTGCTCACGGGTACCGGGCGCGCCGCGTCGTGGATATTCACTAGAGCCTGCTCTAGACCGCCGGTCAGAGAGTCATCAAGCGGATGACTCTCCGCCGCGCGCTTGACCAACTTGTGCTTGGGAATCTGCAGCGTCTCGTTGTGCAGGTACCGATCAATGGCTTTGCTGATCGCCTTGGTCGGGTGGGATCGAAGTACCCTCACGTCATCCGCGGTGATAGTCAACGAGACTCCTTCCTCCGAGGCGATGTCGGCGATCACCGTCGCCCATGTCACGTCCGAAAAGCAGTCCTCCAACTCCGCCTCGCCGACGTATATTGCCGCCAGCCCAGTTCCGCGGAGGCAGTCCTCGGCCTTCTGTTCTTGGTCCCGATCCAGCAGGAGTAGAACACCGTCGCCACGCACAGACGTCAACATAAGCGCGAATCGAATGGCGTCATCACAGCCGTCTTTCGACACGAGGTCAACACCGTCGGCTCGCAGCGAACGGCCGAAACGCCTGCGATACAGAACCGGTAGTGCCGCATGCTCCGAGACTCCCTCGCAGACCACAAGGACACGCTGGTGCAACAGAGCGGTGTTGCCAAGGTCCACGTCCAGGTCCACGAGCAAGTCTTCGTCATCCTCGACGAGGTCTGCGAAGCTACGTGCAATCGCCTGGCCGTCACTTGCTTGGACGTGAACCAGATCGACCACATCCACGGCATCAATCACGCCCGGAGCGTGCGTGGCGACGACAACCTGCACTTCACCGACCTCCGCCTGATCTCGCAACACCCGCAAGAGCCGGGACTGAGACCTGTTATCGAGGTGAGCATCGGGTTCGTCGTACAGCAAAATTTCCGGTCGGCCCCCGAGACGTCCCGTGAGCGCGTCAGCCACCGAGAGTGCGATGCGCCTTCGCTTACCCAGGCTGAGCCCGTCTAGGTCTACCTCCGTACCCCCCGACGTGGCCACGATGGAGGTATCCACTCGTGGACGGTCCGTGCTGATCGAGGCCGTCACCGTGAGCGAGTCGACCACGTCACCGGCTTGATCCTCGACGGCCGCGACCAATGCGTCAGTAGCTGGCTTCGCGGCCTTTCGAAACCGGTCATTCCACGTCGACCATGTCTTGCTGTTCTTCGAGAGAAACTTCTGGAGTTCCCGGCTGAGCAGGTCGTCGACGGACCTCTTTACATCGATCATCGACTCCGCATCCACTCGCGTGACCCGTGGGAGTCTCTCCACGAGTTCTTGTGGCACGGGCGTCCACCGATCCATGAGCTCGCCGTCCGGCAATGTCTTCAACTGGGCCGCGGCCAGCTCCACCAGTTCGGGTTTCGCTACAGTGCGTGCCGAGGTACCAAGGAAGGCCTTCAGCTCAGGGACCGTCGACGCTTCGGGTCCTTTGGGAAGGGCCGCCGCAACGCGCGACTGTTGCTCCAGCACTCGCTTGCCGCGATCATCGATTCTCGATCGAACGACAATGCTCGTCCCGTTATCGATCAGGCCCAACGTCACGCAACATTCCGAGCCAGCGTCCACGAAGTCACTGGGCGTGCGGTCTCCAAGCGCGAAACACAGTGCGTCGAGCACGGTCGACTTACCCGACCCGTTCGCGCCCACCAACAGCGTCAAGTCCTCGCGCAGTTTGATGGTGGCGCCTGCTGCGAAGTGCCTGACGCCTTCGAGTCTTATATGTTCAATGTGCATTCGATGTTCCCTCAAGCCGGTCGTAGGCCTCGAGGATGAGGCGCTTCGTGCGGTATTCGCCGTGGGCGGCGATGTCCTTCTTCTTGACAATGGGGAAGGTCTCGAGGATGTAGTCGGAGTCGGCACGGGAGATTCCATATACGTGGAACATGAGTGCGTCGAGGTCGGCACGGAGTTGAGCAGCCGATCCAGCGTCAAGGCGCTGACCATTCAGGCGATCAACGTGCTCGCCTACCCAGGCTGGGAGGTGCTGTATTCGACTTGGCTGGGGCACCGGGAGCTGTTCCACCAAGAAGAAGTTGGCGTTCGTCCCACCCATCTTCTGTCGGGTGGCGAAGTCAAAGACAAAGCTCGTCAATGCCGCTTGGAGCGGCCCCCGGTGGCCTCCCGCGCGGCTAGGGAGCAGCAGAAACACGCTGTCCCCGTATGCGAGCTTGGGCAGCATCGTCGTGAGGAGTGTCCTCTCGTCGGTGCTGCGTGCAATGCGGCGCCATCCGAGCATCCAGGTCTTGTCCCACTTTCCGTCGAGCTTCTTGTCGACCTCCGCCTCGTGGACCCAGTAGCGGGGCATGACGAAGAACTCCGGGTCGCGCTTCTCGTCTGGGGTTACGTCGCGGGTCGAGCCGTCGGGCTCGTAGGTGGCCCATTTGGTGTCGTAGTGGTGGATCATCTTGGCCTCGTAGAGCGGCAACATGCGCTCAACGGTCACCCCCCCCCGTCGGACAGAGGTCGCTCGTAGACGTTGCCGTTCAGGGTCCAGCCGTCGGCCTCGAGTTCGTCACGGGTGTGGAAGAGGTGGGAATC
>CAYYQO010000043.1:0-11286 GCA_964473845.1 uncultured Aeromicrobium sp. | reverse complement strand
GGGAATCGTTGGACATGTGGAACATCGTCATGAACCTGATGCCCCAAGGGTTTCCGTTGATCGGGTCGTTCTCGTTGATCAGCACCGGTACTCGGCGGTAGATGCCGAGGGTGATCTCGGCGTCGCGGCGCGACCGGAACACCGGGCACGTGCCAGTGTTCGGGTTGAGGAGGGTGATCTCCTCCGGTGTGAGGGAGAACCGCACATCGTCTTTCTTCAAGTCCGTCGGATCGTGGGCGAAGAAGGCGAAATCGGCCGCTGACTCGCGGTAGCTTCGACCGGCCAGCGTCAGAAGACAGAACTTGAACCGGCTATCCACGCCTTCGAACAAGGGCTTGCGGTTCTCAAAGTCGTAGAGACTGGAGAGTGCGCCGGTCTCCACCAAGTCGCGGAAGAAGTACTGCGTGGTGGCGTCGGTGGCGATCCCCGTCGGGACGATGATCCCGAGCCGGCCCCGCTCACCGACAATCGTGCGGTTCCCCTCGCTGAACACCGCGTAGGTGTTGATATCACCCCTGCCCGCGAGTGGGAAGCGACCCGAGTTTCGCAGGAGGTGGGATTCGCCTTCGGCTCGTCGCTTCGCCGCGACGAAGGCGTCATATAGCGCGGGCTGCGTCTCAGGGAGTGCCTTGATCAAACGCTTGCGCGCTGCAGCGTTCGGCGCGTTAGCAATCTCGGGATCGCTGCTGGCGAAGAACTCCTGTTCCTGCAGCTTGACCCTCTCCCACGGCGGGTTGCCCAGCACGACGCTGAACCCGCCGTACCACCCGGTGGCCTCGTTCAGGGTGCCGTCGGACTCAAGTCGTTCCGTCGGGAACAAGTAAGGATACTCCAAGTGCCAGTGGAAGAAGCGGTACTCCGAAGCCAGACGATCGATCTCAGCGTCCACCTCTGCATCGATCTTGCCGTTCCGGATGGAATCGAGCGTGCCGTTGGTCGGACAGGTGACGGCATCGGCAGTCTTCGGCCACACGAAAGCCGCGCACCAGGCATCGGCGTGACGCTTCGCATCCCGGTAGGCGTTGGACATGACGTACTGCTTGAGCCGCTGCTGCTGCACATGAGTGTCGGCGAGGGAAAGGGCAGCCCCAGTCAACCCTCTGGCCTGTTCCACGAGGTCGCGGTTGTTGGTGCGCACCTCGTCGAGTCCGAACAACGAGCCCTGCCCGCCGGATTCGTTCTTGTTCTGCTTGGCCAGCATCGAGACGACCTTCTTGTCGTCGCCCTCGATCGGCTTGAACGCCTCCTGCGGCAGACCGGCGTCCAACAGCGCCGGGGTGGCACCGACCAACGTGTTACCGACCTTGATGTGGGCGTCGAGAAACGCTAGCGGTCGGCCCGGTTCCAGCGCCTCGAGCCAGAGCGAGACCTTCGCCAGCTCCGCGGCGAGCGGGTTGATGTCGACACCGTAGATGCAGGTGCCGATGACCTCGCGCAGTGCCGAGCGGACCTGCTCTGGTGGGGGCTCGGGGTCGCCCGTGCGGGCCGCCGCGACGGCCTTGGCGATCCGTCGAGCGGCGCCGACGAGGAAGTGTCCGGACCCGCATGCGGGGTCACACACCGTCAGCGCCAGCAACGCCGAGACGGCATCATCGGACGACGTTACGCCCTTCCTCGCCTGGTCGATGACGGGATCGAGTGCACTGTCGAGCAGCGTCTCGATCAGGGACGTTGGCGTGTAGTAGGAGCCGGTCGTCTTGCGGCTGTTTCCCGCCGCAGATGCGAGGTGGTAGCGACGGTTCGCCGCATCCCACTGCGGCACATACTCCAGCAGCGCCTCGTAGATCGAGCCCAACTCCTCGGAATCGAGGCTGCGATAGTCGACCACACGCGTCAGTCCACTGCCCTTCTCCGCCACCAGGCTCAGTGAACGCACCGCCCCGAGCAAGGATTCATTCGACAACTCGGCGATCGCGAGGAAGTCAAGCGGGCCAGGCTCGTACAGGCCGCCGATCCCGGCAAGCCCCAGCTCTGGCCGACCAGCGGGGTCACCCAAGCCCGACCAGATCAGGTTCAGCGCCTTCCACCTGTCACCGTGGCGCCCACCGCGGCGCTTGCGCGCCACGCGCCGCAACCGTTCGGTGGAGAAGTAGTCCACAAATCGCTGCCGCGCGTCGACCTCCGCCGCCGCGTCGAGTAGCACGCCGCGGTCCTCCGCCACGAAGGTGAAGAGCAGGCGGTAGATCACGCGCAGGAGCGCATGGTTGTAGTCGGCCAGCGAGATCTCGTCGGTCTCGACCTTGGCGCGCAGCTCAGCGTTCGCCGGGTGGCTCAGGAAGCCCGTGCCGAGCGTCTCGATCGCCTCGACGACGCCGACGCGCAGTTGGTCGAGCGCTCGTGTTCCGGCCTCGACGGCGGTTGCTCGCCATGCCTCGAGCCAGCACGAATCGGCACCGATCGCGTCATCGCGCACGGCGAGGCGGGTGGAGTGAAGGAGGGTGAACATCACCAGGAAGTCGCTGAACAACTCCCCGTCGAAGATCGCCTCCAGGTCGAACTCGACGTAGGCACTGCCGACCAGACTCGTGGAGTCGCGGAGCAAGCGCAGTGTCGATCCGTTCGACAGTAGCGCCCACAGGTGTTCGCCGGAACGATTCAGCAGTTCCTGGACCATCGACTGCGGCGCCTGCCCAGCCGCGCCGGCCACACCCGCGGTCCGTCGGTCGAGGTCGATGCGCCCACCCAGAAGATGAATCGGGACCGGTCCCCACGCGTGCGAGACCGGGAACTGCTTTCCGTCCACCTCGATGCCCCTGCCGACCGGCAGCCGACCAAAGCCCAACTGATCCAAGACGATGAGCAGCCACCGCTCTCGGGTCAGTGTCGTTGCTCGATCGGATTCGGGCAGGTCGGCCAACGCCGTTCGATAGCCAGCCCACACCGTTCGGAGATAGGCCCACACACGGTTCGCGGCCTCGCGCACCGCCTCCCCTTGGGCCAGGCCATAGTCGACTCCACCAAGGCCGTCGACGCCTGCGGTCTTGGCGTCCGCCACCCGGCCCAGCAGCGAGGACGGGATCACCCCACCCTCGATCCGCACGGCAACGTACGTCTGGTCGGTCATCATACACCTGCCTCGGGTAGGAACACGTAGACGCCGAGGACGTCGGCCGGACGCTCGACCTTGACGCTCAAGCCACGTCGGATCTCACCACTGGCCCGACGCACTCGACGGTGGGACTCGGTGATCCGATCGGCCAACTCGTCTCCCACCTCGTCGAGACGTGTGGTCAGTTCGGGAAGCTGGTCGACGACACGGCGGACGAAGTCCTCGGCCTGAACCGGAGCGATGTTTCCGGTTGCGCGCACCGCCGTGAGTCCTTCGACCCGGGCGTCGGACAACCATGAAGCACTGGCGGGCGCGCCCTCGAAGGCGACGAGTCGTGCATCCTCGGCCACGACAGTGCGTTCTCCTGCCCGACTGGGCAGCATGAGGTGGAAGCGGTACCGGACCAAGAGCAGCGTGGTGCGCGTGTTCACATCCCTCGAGCGGACGGCTGCGCATCGTCGCGCCGGACGCAAAGCCTCCGGAAGGCTGGGGTCGAGCGCCGCCTCCAGTACGAATCCGGCGAGTGCGGCGACCGCCGGATCCGTCCGGTGCAGGACTGATTCGCCCTTGCTCACCGGGAAGTCATTGCGTAGGACCATCGGGTCAGGGCGTCCCGGCGGTAGGGCATCCATCAAGCCCGTCGGCAGCATCCCGGTGGACGCTGTGATGCCACCGTCGATGGTTCGAACGGTCGAGTTGAAGGCCGTCAGGGCAGACTGGACGAACGATCGGACACTGGCGCGGGTGCCCATGCCCGCACGGATCTCGTCGAGTTCTTCGGCGACCTCCTCAGGGTGGATCGCGTTCTGGGCGTACTTGGTCAGAGATTGCTTCTCGCGCTCGGCGGCGCTCTCCCATTCGCGGTCGAGCGCCTGGACCTGGGTGTCGAGGCCGAGATCGAAGGACTCCTGGTAGAAGTCCTGTCCGCGCAGCAGCAATCCCTCCATGAGTGCCTCGACGACGGCCTGGTTGCTGTCGGGCACCGGCACACTGACTCCCGTCGCCTTACGGATGGCGGCGTGCTTGCGCAGGAGGACGTCGAGCACGAGGCCGTCGATCTGGTTGTCACTGCCGAACAAGGTCACGGCCCGCACCACGTCGGCCTTCTGCCCGAACCGATCTACGCGGCCTTCGCGTTGTTCGTGGCGCGTGGGATTCCATGCCAGGTCGTAGTGCAGGACGGCCTGGAACTGGTCCTGGAGGTTGACACCCTCGGAGAGGCAATCCGTGGCGACCAACACGTGGTTGCCCTCGGCTTCTGCCAACTCCTCGATCCGAGCGCTGCGCTCCTCGGGCGGCAGCATCCCCGTCACAGTAACCACCGTGGTGTTCCGCTTGAGCTCTCGGCCGAGGTGTTCGCCCACGTACTCAGCGGTGTCAATGAAGCGGCAGAAGACGATCGGCTGGAAGCCATCGGCCAGCAACTGCTTGACGGTCTTCGTCAGAGTTGTGAGTTTCGCATCCTGCTTGGCGGTCA
Organism: uncultured Aeromicrobium sp.; assembly: GCA_964473845.1. Lineage (GTDB taxonomy): Bacteria > Actinomycetota > Actinomycetes > Propionibacteriales > Nocardioidaceae > Aeromicrobium. The sequence goes on along the minus strand of CAYYQO010000043.1, from coordinate 6,760 downwards.
ACTGCTCGGCGCGAGATCGGAAGTCACGCAGCAGCCGTTGCTCGCGGCTGCTCGACTCCGTGTCGTCGGCGCCCGGGGTGGCGTCGGCTGCCTCCGTCGCCTCGTCGTCGGCGAGGTCGAGCACGACGGCGCGGCCGATCGCGTCGGCCTCCTCGGCAGAGGCGACCCGGGCGGCTCTGGTCTTGAGAGTCTGCACACCCGCCGCAGGACTGGACGCGAGCGCGCGCAACAAAGCGAGCGCCGACCAGTACGAGACACGCTTCTGTACGGCAGTGCCCTCGGTCCGGATTGATCCTCGGGCGTACGCGAGCACATCCTCGAAGAGCGACTTGTACTCCGGACTCAGGGTGTAGGCGACCTCCTTCGTCTCGCGGTCGCGGGGGAAGGGCGTCTCCTCGTCGAGGTACCGGCGGATGTCCGCTCGCCGACGCTGCACGAAGTGTCGGGCGAGGAGTTCGCGTCCGTTGGGCGTCTCGAGGTCGACCGTCGCCAACTTCACGTCGAGCAGTCCGATGAGGTTACGGAACGCCTCATCCTTGCCACTGTGTGGCGTCGCGGAGACGAGGATGAGATGACGGTCGTCCCGGTCCGCCAACGCACGGACCAGTTCGTATCGCTGGGTCCGTGCCTTGCCCCCCGGACCGCCATCTGCGACTGCCGTGTGCACCTCATCGACGATGATCAGGTCGGGAGCAGTGCGCAGAAACTCGTGGCGTCGTCGGTCCGCCTTGATGAAGTCGGTCGAGACCACCGTCACCGGGTAGCGCTCGAAGATCGACTCCGAACCGATCAGCCCGCGCTGAAGTCGCTTGACGGTGCTCGGCAGCACCAGTTCGGCCTCCAGGCCGAACTTCTCGCGCAACTCCCGCCGCCACTGCTCGGCCAGCGCCGGGCTGCAAAGGACGGACATCGCCCGCGCGTCCCCGACTGCCAGCAACTCGGCGGCGATCAACCCGGCCTCGATCGTCTTGCCGATACCCACATCGTCGGCGATCAACAGGCGTACGGTGTCCTGGCGCATCGCCATGAGCAACGGCACGAGCTGGTAGGACCGTGGTTCGACGGCCAGGCCGGCCAGGCTACGGAATGGTCCAGTGCTCGACCTGAACCCGATCTGCAAGGCGCTGCGCAGCAAAGCCGCACTGGTCTGGTCGCCGAGGTCTGCCGGACTCGGCGGTGGGAACGATGCTGGAGCCACAGGCTCGATCGCCGGCAGCACGGCCGCGACGTCGTCCTCCGTGCCGCCCAGCGGCCGTAGGACGAGCATGGCGTCGTCGCTCTCGGGCAGCACCACCCACTCGCGACCACGTGCGGAGACGAGACTGCCCGGTTCGAAATCCACCCTCAGTTCCTTCCTTCGCCGAAGACATCGGGACGCGCCGCCACGAACGTCGGCCATTCCTCGGATCCCCCCACACGGAGGACACTCCATCCACGATCCATGAGATCGTCCTCAGCCTGGGCGCCGCGTTGTGGGTCGACGACATCGTCTCCCACATAGATGGCGACAGGGCTTGTGCCTCGGAACACGAAGTCCGGCCGCGCCGTGCCGATCAACTTCCCGTTGAACTCCGGCAGCGCGTGACCGTGCGAGGCGAGGAAGGCCAAGAAGGGGTCCGTCCCGTCCGCGGTGTCGGACTCCGCGGTTTCGGACACTGCCGGGTCCGCGCTGACCCCCACCTGAGAGGCTGCCAACTTCAGCAGGAGATCACGGACGGCGTGGCGGTCGATCAGGTCGTGTTCGAGTTGGTTGCCGTAGGACAGCAGGCAGTCGTAGCAGGCCCGAGTGCACTCCTCGGTCGCGCCGGGTGCGTGGCCAAGATCGGCGCCGGTCTCGGGGTCGAAGTGCGCGACCTCAAGTGCCTGTCGTGCCGCGATCGCGAGCGCATCGGGCTCGCTGACCAGCCGTCGCAGGACTCCAGCGCCACCCTCGGCCGACTCGGTGTAGAGCATCCGACCGCGCTCCATGTCGTCGGGCAGCAACTCGCCGGAGAGCTCGGAATCCTCGAGCTGGAACGCGGCCTCGATCCCGCGTTCCAGGGCGACCCGCAAGGTCACGGCGACCTCCTCAGGCACCTGCCGTCCGAGTCTGAGAACGAGGACGTTCCGGGTGTCCTCGACGTATGGCACGACCTTCTGTTTGCTCTTCACCTGGGCTGCATCGGGAAGATCCTCGTCACCGGCGACCGCCATCTGCTTCTCGCTGAGCCACTGACCGCTGACCGTGTCGAGCCAGTAGCCCCGGTCGGTCGGATCCTTGCGGCGTCGGAGACCGAGGTTCGTCACTCGGACAGTCGCGGTGTCTCCGTAGGTCAGTTCTCCCAGAGTCGAGTCCTCGGTCTCGATCATCGCGTCGATCCGGGCCGTCTTCGGTCCATGCGCCGCGAATCGGTACGAGGTCTCGAGTTCATATCCGGCCCGGCGGCGCTCCTCCTCGTCACTGGAAATCCGCTCACGACGGCGCGTGAAGACGGTGCGCATCTGCATCAGGCCCTGCGCGACCCCCCGCAGCTCGTCGCCGCAGTTCTCGCATACGTCTAACCCGGGCTGACGGCGGTGGTGATACCCGCACGATTCGCAGCGCCGTGCCTCCTCGACGTCGACGCTGCCGACGCCCTGCCCGGCCACCATCGGGATCTGGACGCGGGTGACCTCGTAGCGTGCACCCTCGTGATAGATCAACGCCCGCGGCCCGAACTCACTAATCGCCAGGAATCGCGGGCGCTGAAGGTAGTCGCCTCCATCGCGGCTGAGCGTGCTCTGGCGAACTGCCGGAATATATGCGGCCAGCGGCAGCCGCGGGAACGAGTAGCCCGGCAGGAATCCCTCGGAGGCGAAGTACCGGTACGTGTAGAAGTCGGAGTGGCCACGGCCCTCGTCCTCGTTCTTGAGCAGCCGCAACTGGTTCTCCGCCTCGCGCCGTCGCGATTCCGCCGACTTTCGCTCGTAGGCATTCAGGTTCGCCATCAGCACCAGCCGGTTCTGCTCGGCTTGGTCGGCCAGTGCCGCGCGGTACAGGCTCCGCCATCGATGGCAGGCGCGGTTGAACTCGGAAAAGGCGTCGCGCATCACTTGGTCCACCCAGTCGGTGGACCACCACGGCGCCGATTCGAGTTCGTCGCGGAGTTGGTTCACCAACTGGCGGGCGATGAAGGTGGCGCGCCGCACGGCTTCCTCATCATCGAGTTGGGCGGCCTTGTCCGGCTTGATGACCAGCGTCGGGTCATCACCTTCGGCGTCGAGCAGTTGAGGAAGCCGGGAACCGAGGTCAACATGAGTCTCCGCGAGCCAAATCGCATGCAGATGTGATCGCAACAGCGCTTGGTTAGTCAGATCCAACCGGGGTGCAACGACCGATCCCGACACCATCTGGTCGGATCGGCGGAAGTAATACTGGTCATGGGAATTGCCGGTCGCGCAGTACGTCACAACCAGGGCCGGCTGACCCGAGCGCCCCGCGCGGCCGCTGCGCTGAGCGTAGTTCGCCGGCGTCGGCGGGACGTTGCGCAGGCCCACCGCATTGAGGCTGGCGATGTCGACGCCCAACTCCATCGTGGGAGAACAGAACAGCAAGGGAAGCGATCCGTCGCGGAATTCGTGCTCCCGCGACTCGCGGTCGTCGGCGCTGACCTGTGCGGTGTGCTCCGACGCGCGCAGGCCCACCAGATCGTCCGACACCTGCTGGTACAGGTCACGGAAGAATTCGTTGATACGGCCGCCCTGATCGGCATCGACCGTCAGCCGCAGGGGATCGGGCGCCGCGTGCAAACCGTCGCCGGCGACCCATCGCAGGCTGCTCGACTTGAGCCGGTAGCCAGGTCCGCCTTGTTCGAGCGGCACCACGATGTCGAGCAGGCCGACCTCAGCGAGGACCCGCAGGATGTCCTGAATGGTCCTCTGCGCGTCGTCGGTGCCGAGTTTGTCCTCGAGTCCGGGGAAACGATCCGGCTTGCGCAAGTACGCGCCGAGCGCCGAGCGGCCCGACAAGAACAACTTGTCGAGGCTCCGCTCCTTGCCGGAACCCGGTCTTGCGTATGCCGTTCCGACGATGGGCAGTTGTTCACGGCTCGACAACGTCCAAAGCCCGGTGAGGTGCTGGCGGGACTGACGCTTGAGGCGTTCGAACCCTTCCTCGGTGAGGCAACTGGCGTCGATGGCCATAGCTCGTCGCAACTCGTCGAGCACCACCCGGCACAACTCCTGGCGCAGGCCCACCGACGCGTCTCTCAGCGGCTCGTACGTCGACGCCCAGACCGACGCCTCGGCACAGATCTCGTCCAGATCCTTGTACTCGATCCGCAAGAGGCCGGTCTGCTCGAGGTTCGGCAACGTGATGCGCCGGCCCGGCTGGATGTCGGAGTACAGCCGGAACTCCACCAGGTCCCGGAATGCCCGCTCGGCCTCCTTGCGCGCGGCGAACATCGCTCCCGGGCTGGCCGCGTACTCCTCGAAGGAGGTGCCCAGGGCGCTGACGACATGCCCTGCCAAGTCCAGGTGGTCGAGCCCACCGTGGGCGTCGGCCGCTCGATAGAGGGCGCCGCGCATCTGGATGACCTGCACGAAGTCGTTGAAATGACCCGCCTGCAGGCTGGCGTCCTGGCGGTTGTCGACGAAGGTCAGCAGTTTGCGGGCCTCGGGGGCGAGGTCGTCCACCTTGCGCAAGGCGCGGACGACGCTCTGACTGATGATGCTGACCGCCGAACTGCGGCCCTCACGGTCGAGAGTGGCCAAGCGCGCGTAGTCGTTGCCCCGCGGAGATTCGTAACTGACCTTGCAGTTGAGGCAGAACAGGAACGGTGACGGCACGAAGGCGGCCAGGGTCCCGGCATCCTCCGACGTCGCATTGCCAGTCGGATCGATGACGACCCGTTCGGGAAGGTACTTCCTGCGATTGGCGACCACATCGAAACCGTCGACCCAGGAGTCCGGAAGTCGATCCTCGGTGACAGGCTGCACCGGCCACGGGTTGTCAGTGGAGATGAACAGGTAGCCGTCGTACTGCTCGCCGCCACTGGCGTCGCGGTTTCTCCGCGGCTGGAACACGAGCTCGCCGTGTCGCTCCGTCTTCGCCACCGTGAGGTACTCCTGACCACACTCACGGCAGAAGGCCAGGGGGTAGAGCAACTTCTCCGGCTGACCGGGGGCAGCCACCTGGTAGTTCGACGTGATGACCCGTTCGGACTCACTCTCCAGGGTCACGTAGACGGAGTCACCCTTGGAGAGGAACTGGTGCAGACGGAACGCGAAGAGCGGACGGCGCGTCTCCGGGTTGACAGCACGGGAACCGGCGAGCAAGGTCTCGCGGATCGCGTTTTCGCAGACCTCTGTTGCGAATCCGGTCAATTCGGAGAGCTTCGGCGCTGCATCCTCGCGGACCTTGCGCGGACTTTGTCGCACCATCATCCCGGTGCTCGGCTCCTCGTCGAGCCCGAAGGTGCCTTCCAGCCAGCTGGCCAACGGCCATGCGCGTAGTTCGGCGTAGGACTCGGGGATGGGCGACCGCAAGCAGGTGGCGAGGTCAGCGGTCTCCGCGAGCGGGGCCGTGGCTCGTGCCAAGGTCTCGCCGATAACCCGATCCTGCTTGACATCTGTGCCGAAGATCCGGGTCGCTACCTCCGCCACCTTGATGCGTTGATCGGCCACCGTGCCACCGGTCGCCATCGTTGCCGACGTACCGACGCATTGCAGATCCGGCGCCTCGCAGGCCTCGCGCACCCGGCGAACTAGCATGGCCACGTCCGCACCTTGGCGTCCTCGATAGGTGTGGAGCTCGTCCAAGACGAGGAAGTCCAGGCCTCGCGCCGCCGCGACCAGCCGCTTGCGCTCCTCGGGCCGGGTCAGGATAAGCTCCAACATGACGTAGTTCGTCAGCAAGATGTCCGGTGGGTTCTGAAGGATTCGCTCACGTTCCTCACCCCTCTCCTGCCCGGTGTAGCGGGCGTAGGTGACCGGTTCGTTCCCCTCGCCATACCCGAAACGGAGGAACTTCTCGAGCTCGAGTTGCTGGGAGTTGGCCAACGCGTTCATCGGATAGACGACGATCGCCTTCACGCCTGGACGTCGACCTTGGCGCAGGACGCTGTCGACGATCGGGACGATGTAGGCCAGTGACTTTCCCGAACCGGTGCCAGTCGTCAGCACGTAACTCTGCCCGGATCGCGCCGCTTCGATCGCGTCCCGCTGGTGACGGTGAAATGTCAGCTCGTGTGATCCAGCGTCGTCGAGCGCGTTCTTGACCCGGAAAATCCTCCGGCACTCCTCGTGCAACAGCCCGTCGCGCACGAGGTCACTGACCGTTCCGCCCGTCTCGAAGGCGGGGTTCAGTGAGAGCCACGGCGCCGGCCACTGCTCGCCTCGATCGAGTTGGTCGGAGACATGCTGTTTGATCCGTGGATCCTCGATGTCCACGAACGCGGTCGTGAAGGAGCGGTAGTCGTCGATGAGTTGTTGCTGCACATCAAAGACGTCCATGCCACCTGCATGGTTGGCTGCCACCCCGAGCTCCCGCCTTTGTCGAATCCTGCCTCCTATGTATCTACCAGAGCGTGGGCTTCGCGGGGGTCGTTCGCTGGATATACATCGTCGCAGCTGTCACGTGCTGCTGGTCCGAACCGTTTCCCCCACCAGTCCCCCAAGAAAGCCGACTCGGCGTTGCTTCTCGGAGTCGACACAGAAGAAGAATCGCTGGAAATCCAGCGGTCTTGATGGTGGAGCCTAGGGGACTCGAACCCCTAACCCCCTGCTTGCAAAGCAGGTGCGC
>CAYYQO010000042.1:0-19940 GCA_964473845.1 uncultured Aeromicrobium sp. | reverse complement strand
CACGCAGGGCGCCCCACACCGATCGCACGATGGCGACCGGGTGGAGGAACTGGCGTCGGCCGCCGCGGAGGACGATTTCACGCGCGGCAGGCACGGCGGTCCGTCGCCACTGGCGTTGCCGGGCGGCATCGAGATGCTGCTCGGCGAACAGGATCCGGTTGCGAATGTTGAAGTAGTAGTACGCCGGAGACTTGGCCCGACCGGTGGTCTGTTGGGTGCCGCCGACCGCATGGATCGACACGGCATCCTCGAGCACCCGCAGTGTCCCTCCGGCGGCGACGACCCGGGCGGACAGATCGACGTCCTCCCAGTACAGGAAGTAGGAGTCGTCGAAACCGCCGACGCGATCCCACAGGACCCGGCTGATCAGCAGGCAGGCACCGCTGAGCCAGGGCATGCCGCGGTCGACGGAGGCACCCGGACCGAGCATGCGGCCCGTGTCGAGGTCGAGCCGATTGCCGGAGGTCCACACCGATCCGTCCGGCCGTCGGACGACGGGCGCGACGAGAGCCAGTGGCTCAGCGTCGACGGCCAGGTCGAGCGCGGCCGCGGAGTCGGTGTCGATCGTGGCGTCGGGATTGAGCAACAGGACGCGATCGGCCCCCCGTTCCCACGCAATGTCGGCTCCCGCGTTGCAGCCGGCACCGAAGCCCAGGTTCGCTGCGAGGGGGATCAGGTGCCATCCGTGTCCCCGTGCCAGATCGGTGACGGCCGACCGCTCGGCCGGCGAGCTGAGGTTGTCGACCACGATGATGTCGGCCCCTGGCAGGCCTGCCGCAACGGCGACGAGCCCCTCGGCCAGCAGTTGGCTCGAGCCGTAGTTGACGACGACGACGGCCAGACCGTCGAAGCCGTGAGACCGGGGCACGGTGTTCACGCTACAAGCTCCGGCTGAGGGCCAGCGCCTCACGGAACGCAGCGAGGTGCTCGGCGCCCGCCAGTTCCCACCGTCGCGCCGCCAGATTCGGCCGGCCGGTCAGCGCGAGTGCGCGCTCTGCCTCGGTCTCCAGCAGTGCGGCGGTCAGCTCGCCCTCGTACAGCCGGACCCAGTCGGCACCGACTTCGTCGGCCAGGACACGGTTCGGTTCCGTGGCCGGCATCAGCACCGGTCGTGACAGCGAGAGCGCGGCGAGTGCACCGCCGGAGTTCAGGCCTTGCTTGTAGGGCAGGACCACGAGGATGCTGCGGCCGACGTGGTCAACGAGTTCTTCGTCGCTGAGATAGTGCAGTCCCAGGCTGATACGTGGATCGCGGGCGGCAGCATCGTGCAGTTCCTGCGTCAGGCCCGCATCGTCTGGCTTGCCACGGACCGCGAGGCGCAGGTGTGGTCCCGTGCCGGCGAAGGCCCGCAGCAGGCTGTCGACTCCCTTGTAGGGACGAATCAGACCGAAGAACGCCAGCTGGCCCTGTTCCGGGTCAGGCAGCCGGTGAGGGCCGTACCACTCGCGGTAGTCGCCGTGCAGGATGTGGCGGACCGGGCGTGGATCGTGCGGCGGCAACTGGTTGATCGAGATCAGCAGGGGAGTCCGTCGATCGAGCATCCGCAGCAACGCGCGGGGGAGCCGGCCGACGGACGTGTGGGGGTGCAGGTTGTGCTGGGTCTGGACGACGGGGATCTTCTGGATACTGAACCGCAGCATCAGGGCGAGGAACAGCAGTTGGCGCGCGAGGCGCTTGGGTCCCGATCCGTTCGTCACCAACAGTTCGGGCCAGTGGGCGTGGAACACGTCATAACGGGCGGTCAGTGCTCGTCGCCAACTGAACGTCAGCGCGGTGAGCCCGTCCGTCGACCTGAGTGCGCGCAAGAGCATGACGATGTACGGATTCGTCGTGGGAAGTGGATCGGCGAAGGACTCGAGGACCACGAGTGGCCGGCGTTCCGGCCTGCTCACGGGTGGAGTCCTCCCCGGCGGTAAAGGACCTCGGCGATCGTGTCGACGGAGGCTCTGATCTGGCCGTACGTGCGTGAGTAGATCCGCCTGCGTCGCTTGTACGGGTCGACGACGTCGAGTTCGGCCGCAGCGATCGACAGGTAGGGGCGACGGCTCGCTAATTCCGCGAGACTGTCGGCGGGTCCGGTCTCGGACAACAGCGCGGACAGTTCCAGCAGAGTGAACGTCCGTCCCAGCAATTCGGGCTGCCGCGTGACGAGCGTGCTGCGGTGCTTGCGAGTCATCGTGACGATGACCGAGGCGCGCTCGAGCAGTTCGCTGTCGACCTCGGTCGCACGGAAGTCGTCGGACACGATGCCGTCGGCGGCCAGCAAATGACGCATCCGGGTGTCGATCGGCAGGTCGGGATGGGCACGGACTCCGGCGCTGCTGACCTGTGAGCCGTCGAGATCACCGAGGCGGTGACGCAACATGAGCTCAGCGACCGGAGAGCGGCAGATGTTCGCGGTGCACACGAACATCAGGTGCGAGGGCGGATCGATCACGAGTGAGTTCTCCAACGAGGACGAAGTCGGTTCCATCGATGGCGACGGGGCAAGTGGACGATCAGTCCGGCCACCGTCCCACCGGGTTGCTCGATCGATCGAAGGATGCCCACCAGATCGGTCCCGGTCACCCGTCGAAGGGCGACGACGACCAGCACGGAAGAAGGCTGGAGTGTCGCCGTGGAGCCCGCGCGGGTCTCGTGGACGGCCTGGCCGACTCGGCTCGCCGTGGCGACGTCCACGTGCGTGGGTGCCTCGCGCAACGAACCGAACGACCGGAGCAACCGCTCACGGACGTCGAACGCTTCCGCAGCGGTGCCGGTCGTTCCGACCAGGCGAACCAGACTGTCCGCGCTCTGGGAGTCCGCGGTCAGGTGCAGGTGCAACAGGTCGGCCTCGCGCTCATCGTCCTCGCCGGCGCGGAACGTGGCCATCACGGGCGCGTTCGTGATCGATGTCAGATCGTGCGGGGTGCGCAGGACGTCATCGGTCGCGAACCGCCACAGCACCCAGGCGAGTGCCGCGAACAGGCCCACCAGGGCCGCCAGCGCGGCGCGAATCGGGAGTGTCCGTTCGGTGACTTCGGAGACCGAGGCGCCGATCGGCTGCGATCGGATCAGGGTTCCCCGATTCTCGGCAATGGGCGACAGGGCCTCGATCTGCGTGGCCAGGGAGATGCCGAGCGCCTCGGCCACGGCGAGCGTCGGTTCACGTTGGCTTCCCTCCACCTCGAGGGTGACCAACTGTCGGTTCTCAGGATCGACGAGCGTGATCGTGCGGGCCAGGTCGGGGACGGTCATCGTCAGGTTCTGCGATTCGATCACCGGGTCGAGCACGACCGGGGTGGTGGCCAGCCGGGCGAACGTGTCGATGTGACGTTCGACGTAGACGTCGAACAGCCTCAGCTCGCGGATGGAGGCGTCCGCCGGGGCGGTGATCGAGACCGTCGTCGATCCGACGTAGTGGGTCGAGGTCGATGGCGTGCTGATCAGCAGCAGCGCGGCCGGGCCCAGGGCCACGACGAAGAGCAACCAGTGACGGGCCAACGATCGAACCAGATCACCGAAGGGCGACCCGGGGACCGCCGGAGTCACGACGACTCGCCCGCCGAGGTCTCCATGACCGCGTCCGACTCCGCTGCCCCGGCGTCGGGCCGGTGGCGGCTGGGGAGCAATTGACGCAGGCGCTGCACGACCGTGCTGAACCGACCCTGCTCGGATTGCGTGTAGTACGCGTAGCTGGTCGAGTCGCCGGAGGTGGCACGGGTCAGCGCGATGCCGATCGGGGTGACGTCGGCGACGCGAAGCGTGTCGAGCGCCGAGGTCAACTGCTTGCGGCGGGTGCGCCCGTTGGCGGTCACGATGATCGGTCCGTCCGTGCGGCGGGCCAGGACGGCGGCGTCGACCAGCGACAGCAGCGGCGGGGAGTCGATGACCACGAAGTCGTACGCGGTCCGAGCGTTCACCAACAGGCCCTCCATGGCGCGCGACTCGAGCAGTTGCAGGGGATTGGGCGGGATCTCGCCGCTGGTCAGCACGTCGACGGTGGTCGAGCCCCAGGTCTGGACGGAGCCGAACAGTTGTGCCTTGCCGATCAGTACCGTCGAGAGACCGATCGCGCTTTCGAGGCCGGTCGTGTCGGCCACGGTCGGCCGGCGCAGGTCGGCGTCGACGAGCAGGACATGGGACCCGTCCTCGGCCATGGCCGCCGCGAGATTGGCGGCGGTCGTGGACTTGCCCTCACCGGGCAGGGCGGACGTCACCACGATGCAGGTGGCGCCGCCCTCCTTGATGAACTCCAGATTGGACTTCAGTCGTCGGTAGGACTCCGACCGCGGGCTGCGAGGTCGCCGCAGGACACTGACCTTCTCACTGTCGGGACCGCGCCACGACGGGATCATGCCCAGGATCGGCACGTCTGTGAGTTGGCGAATGTCGTCGACCCCGCGTAGGCGGGTGTCGAGCAGATGGCGGGCCAAGGCCAGAAGCACTCCGGCCAGCAGGCCGAGTGCCAGCCCGAGTGCGGTCTGCAGTTTCGTGTTGGGCGAGACCGGATACGACGGGGCGATCGCGCGCGACACCGTCGTGACGTTCACTGCTGCGGCTTTCGGTGCTTCTGACTTCGAGGCCGCCAGGGACTTGACCGTGCGGGGCAGCTGGGCGGCGATCGCATTGGCGATATTGGTGGCCTGGGCCGGATCGGAGTCCGTCACGGTGATCTCGATGATGACGGTGTTGAGCGGTGTGTCGGCCCGGACCGACTTGGCCAGACTGCGGGCTTCGGTCTGCAGGTCGAGGTACTCGATCACCGGATCGAGGACGACGGGCATGGTCGCGATCTGGGCATAGGACTGGACCAGGTTCTGGGTGAACGTGGATCCCTGGACGAGTTCGTCGACGGTTCCGCCGGTGTTCACGCCGACGTAGACCTTGCTACTGGCCTGGTAGGTCGGGGTGGCGGTCTTCGCGAGTCCGAACGCCACGCCTGCTCCGATCATGGCGAAGATGCCGATCAGCAGCCAGTGCTTGCGCACCGCATTGACGTAGTCGATGAACTTCATACTCGCTGCCTCACCATTTCCTTCGGGACCCCGATCTCCCGATTGGGTGGTGCTCAGTCTACGTATCGGTCCTGAGTTTGGGGGATGGTCCGAGAATGACGTGTCGCAACGTGGGATGAACGGCCCGAGGTCGAGAACCGGCCGCCTCGCAGATGGCGCCACGGTAGATTGGCCTGATGAGGTCGGTCGTGGTGGCCTCGGCCGAACACCGACTTGCCAGCCGCAGGTTCGAGGTCGAGCGATGGGTGGCAGCAGTCGTCGTGCTGCTGTGCTTCGCCAACCTCCCGATCACGGTCGGACGCCTTTCGGTCACCGTCGTCGTGGTGCTGGCACTGGCGCCGGTGTGGCTTGGTTCGTTGAGTCGTTTCCGTGGGGCGCCCGTGCTGTTCTGGTGCGCCATGGTCGCCTTGGGCAGCGGGCTGTTCATGGGATTGTTGGCATCGCCGGAGCGACAGGTGGTCTTCGACGGGGGTGTCGACTTCGCCGCTCTGGTCGTCACCCTGATCGGGCGGGTCGGGGTGCTGCTGTGGGCCCGGACCCGGCTTTCCACCCCGGTGGTGGCGATCCTGGCCGGAGCGGCGCTCGTGGCCACCGTCTCGCGAGAGGCGAATCTGTACTCGGCGAACCCGTGGAAATTCGGCTATGCCCTCCCTGTCGCCGTGCTGGCCCTGGCGATCGTGTGGCACATCGGCCGGCGGTGGCTGGAAATCGTGACGCTCCTGGTGCTGGCGCTCCTCTCGGCAGTCAACGACTCCCGGTCCAGTTCGGCGATTCTGGGGCTGGCGGTGATCGTGGTCGCTTGGCAGGCGGTGCGAACGCGGGATTCGGCCGAGGAAGGTCGAGCACGGTGGGCCGGCACGGCGCTCGTCGTGGCCGGCCTCGGCTGGGCGATCTACCACGTCGCCGAGTCACTGATCCTCTCCGGTTTCCTGGGGGAGTCGACCCAGCAACGCACCCAGGCGCAATTGAACGCGAGTGGTTCGCTGCTGCTGGGTGGCCGACCGGAGATCGGCGCATCGCTGGCGCTGATGCGCGACACGCCCTGGGGGTTCGGCCTCGGTGTCAGACCGAGTCTGGGGGACATCCTCGTGGCGAAGTCGGGAATGGCGTCCATCAACTACGACCCGAACAACGGCTACGTGGAGACGTACATGTTCGGTGGCGGTATCACGCTTCACTCGGTCATCGGCGACCTGTGGGCCAACCTGGGCATCGGCGGGGTCGCGTTGTGTGTGGCCCTTGTCTACGTGGGGTTTCGTGCCGCGCTCGTGCGGGTCCGGCTGAGTCGTGCCAGCGCTCTGGTGGTCGTCCTCGCGTGCAATGCCGCCTGGGCGATTCCCTTCGGCCCGTTCCGGGCGAGCGTCACGGTGCTCTCGCTGTGGATCGGGCTGGCCCTGATTCCGGCGAGTCCGGCGACACGCACCGAGGACTGGGACCGTCCGCCCGATCCGGCGCTCGACGGCTGAGAACCTCCTGAATGCCGACATCGGCGCCGGTCGACGTGGGTACGATCAGGTCACCCGTCTCGCCGGCCGCAGCAAGGAGTGCCGATCCGCATGAGTTCGAAGAAGCTGTTCGTCGCCATCGCCGTGGTGGTCGCCTTGGCGGTCGTCCTGCTGGGCTGGCAGCTCGCTTCCTCGGACGATCCGCTGGACACGAACGCTGAACAGCCGCAGACCTCGGCGACTCCGGCGCAGGGCTCATCGAAGACCTCGGCGACGGAGCCGACCGAGAAGACTCCGGCGCCCGAACCGGTCACACCGAAGCCGGTCAAGAAGGAGCGCACCTTGACCGATCCGGCGCCGCTGGCCGCCGGGGCCGAGGCGACCGTCACGAAGATCGAGTCTGTCCAGAGCTCGGCGGAACTTCCGGGTGAGATCTCCGGTCCGGCGCTGCGATTCACGATCAAGGCCACGGCGGGTGACAAGCCACTCGACCTGTCGACGGTCGTCGTCAACACGTACTTCGGCTCCGAGCGCACGCCGGCCATCGAAGTGGGCGCGCCGGGAGGGAAACCCTTCTCCGGCGAGGTGTCCCCGGGCAAGTCGGCGACGGGTGTGTACGTCTTCAACGTCCCGGTCGCCCAACGTGATCTGGTGCGTCTCGAGTTCACCTGGTCGCCCGAGGCAAAACCGGTGATCCTCACCGGAAACGTGTCCTGAGCCATACTCATGAGACTCATTCGTCACATGAGTCACGAGTTGACTGAATGCTCGGAAATGCCAGAGATTTCGCTGCGACGATAGGTCGATCGGGGTCTCAGGAATCGGTATGCCGTCTCATGGGCGGTGGAACCGGTTGGGCGTGGCATGGAGTGGGAAATGACCAGAACATCTTTGCGCTGGGGCGCATTCATCGTGTCGAGTGCGGCATTGCTGGCGGCGATGCTCGCTGCGCCAACGGCATACGCGGACATCGATCCGGCGGATCCGGCGGAGCCCAGCACCGTCACGGCCGACGCCCTGCCGACCGTGCAGATCAATGGCGTCGTGTGGGACCAGGAGGTCGTCGGGAACACCGTGTACGTCGCGGGTCAGTTCACGAACGCGCGTCCCGCCGGTGCCGCACCGGGAGTCAACACGACGCCCCGGGCGAACATGCTCGCCTACAACCTGACGACCGGTGAACTCATCACCTCGTTCGCGCCGACGTTCGACCAGCAGGTGAGGTCGCTCTCGATCTCGCCGGACGGGACCCGGCTGTATGCCGCCGGTTCGTTCTCGAAGGTCAACGGCGAGAACCGCTATCGCATCGTGGCCCTCAACCCCCAGACCGGCGCCGTCCTGGGCGGGACCCCGGGCACGAACGCCACGGTCAACTCCATCTACGCCACGAACGACGCGGTCTACGTCGGTGGCATCTTCTCCACGCTCGGCAGCGACACGCGGCTCCGCGCGGGCGCCTTCGCCGCCGGTTCTGGCGCGGTCCTGCCCTTCAGCCCGAACATCCCGAACGGCAACGTCCAGGCCGTCGTGGCCAGCCCCGACGGATCCAAGGTCGTAGTCGGGGGCAACTTCACCCAGGTGAACGGGTCGAACAACCCCGGATACGGGCTCGCGCTGCTGAATCCGGCGACGGGTGCACATCTGCCGTTCCCTGCGAACGCCCAGATTCGCAATGGCGGCAATGAGGCGGCCATCCTCTCGCTGAAGGCCGACGCCGACGGCTTCTACGGCTCCGGTTATCACTTCGGCGGCGGCGGCAACGTCGAGGGCTCGTTCATGATCAACTGGGACGGCAACCTGGCGTGGGTCGAGGACTGCCACGGCGACACGTACGACATCGACCCGCGCGGTGGTGTCGTCTATCAGGCCTCGCACAAGCACTACTGCGGCAACCTCGGCACGGGCGGATTCCCACAGACGGAGCCGAACTGGTCGTTCCACCACGGCACGGCGGTCACGAAGTTCGCCACCGGCACGTCCAGGCGTGACATCTACGGCTACCCGGATCACGTCGGCCGCCCCAGCCCGACGCTGCTGCAATTCTTCCCCGACTTCGAGATCGGCTCGTTCACGGGCCAGAACCAGGGGCCGTGGGACGTCGAGTCCAATGATGACTACGTCGTCTACGGCGGAGAGTTCACCCGGGTCAATCTGCAGGCACAGCAGGGCATCGTGCGCTTCGCGCGCAAGGGCATCGCGCCGGAGAAGCAGGGCCCGCGCCAGAGCGGCGAGGGCCTGGGCGTCAAGGCGCGCAGCCTGGGCAACGGGGCAGTGCGCATCTCCTGGCCCGGCACCTACGACCGCGACAACGCCACGCTGACCTACGCGGTCTACCGGAACGACGCGAACACCAAGATCTGGGAAGGCACGCAGACCGCCCGGTTCTGGGAAGTCCAGTCGATGGGCGCGACCGACACCGGTCTGACGCCGGGCAGCACGGTGCAGTACCGGCTGCGGGTCAGCGATTCCTCGGGCAACTACGCCGACTCCAACTGGGTGTCGGTGACAGTCGGGTCGACCGGATCGTTCGGTCCCTACGCCGACAAGGTGCTGGCCGACGGAGCCACGAAGTACTGGCGCCTGTCCGAGACCAACCGTCAGGCGATCGACTGGGCCGGAGTGGACGACACCACGGTCGGCACGAGTGCCACGCGGGGCGCGGCCGGGGCGATGCTGGACGGCTCGAACAACGCCGCCACGAACTTCCCGGGCAACAACAACGGGGTCACCGTGTCGACCGAGCAGATCTGGGGACCGGAGTCGTTCTCGATCGAGGGCTGGTTCAAGACCTCGACCACCGGAAAGATCGCCGGCTTCGGCAACCGCGCCTCGGGCGACTCGTCGTCCTCCGACCGGCACCTGTACATCGACAGCAACGGACGCCTGGCATTCGGTGTCCGCGATGGTTCGACGAACCGCACCTTGATCAGTTCCGGTGCAGTCCGTGACAACCAGTGGCACCACGCCGTGGGGTCGTTGGAGAACGGCACGATGACGCTCTACCTCGACGGACGCCGGATCGGAACCCGCGCTGACGTGGTCAGGCCGCAGGGATACTGGGGCTACTGGCGGATCGGTGGCGACAACACCTGGAGCGGCAACAAGTACTTCACGGGCACGATCGACGACTTCGCGGTGTACCCGAAGGCGCTGACCGCCGCACAGGTCGACGCGCACTGGAAGGCCAGTGGACGTGCATCCAGCCTGCCGCAGGCTCCCGCGGACACGTATGGCGCTGCGGTCTACAACTCCCAGCCGGAGTTGTACTGGCGGCTGGGTGAGACCAGTGGTACGACGGCCGCCGATTCGTCGATCAACGGTGTCTCCGGCGCCATCTTGGGCAATTACACGTTGAACCGCGCCGGTGCCGTGTCCGGCAACGCGGCGCTGGGTCTGGCGCGTCCCATCACGGGTGGCTTCCTGGGGATCGGCAACAAGGCCGGCGGCAATGTCGTGGCCGCCGCCGCCGTCAGCAACCCCCAGGTCTTCTCCCAATCGGTCTGGATCAAGACGACGGCGACCGATGGCGGACGCATCTTCGGATTCGGCAGCAGTTCGAACGGTTCGGCATCGTCCTCGTACGACCGGCAGCTGTACATGCTCAACAACGGTCGCGTGCGCTTCGGTGTCGGCAATTCTGTGACGATCGATTCGCAGAACGCCCTCAACGACGGCCAGTGGCATCAGGTCGTCTCGACGTTCGGGCCCGGCGGCATGCGCCTCTACGTGGACGGCGTGCTCAATGCCAGTGACCCCAACACCGTGGCCCAGAACTACACCGGCTACTGGAAGCTCGGCGGCGACAACACGTGGGGCGGAAACTCCCAGAGTTACTTCCTCGGTGACGTCGACGAGGCCGCCGTGTTCGGCAGCCAGCTCTCGGCACAGACCGTTCGTGCGCACTACATCGCCTCGGGTCGGAGCTTGCCAAACGCAGCTCCGACGGCAGCGTTCACGACGCAGCCGGCCGGCGCGACGGTGGGCTTCAACTCGTCCGGCTCGTCCGACCCGGACGGCACGATCGCGTCGTACGCCTGGAACTTCGGCGACGGTTCGACCAGTACGCAGCCGAACCCGACCCACACCTTCGCCGCCAGCGGCACCTACGGTGTGTCGTTGACGGTCACCGACAACGACGGCGCCACGGGGACAGTCACCCAGCTCGTCGTGGTCTCGGTTCCGAACCAGGCCCCCGAAGCAGGCTTCACATTCCAGGTCAGCGGCTTGGACGTGGCGTTCACATCGACGGCGACCGACCCGGACGGCACGATCGCGTCGTACGCGTGGAACTTCGGCGATGGGACCACCAGCACGGCCAAGGATCCTTCGCACACGTACGCCAACGGTGCGGTCCGCACGGTCACACTGACGGTGACGGACAACCAGGGCCTGACGGACACGATCACGCGCACCGTCGACCCCGATGCGGCACCAGTGGCCGATTTCACGGTCCAGAAGACCGGTTTGTCGGCCACGTTCACCTCGACGTCGACCGATGACGACGAGATCGCTTCGTACGCCTGGAACTTCGGTGACGGTTCGACCAGTACGCAGGCCAGCCCGACGCACGCCTACGCCGATGAGGGCACCTACCAGGTCATTTTGACGGTGACCGACGCCTCGGGTCAGACCGACGCGGTGACGAAGTCGGTGTCCGTCGAGGCACCGGCACCGGGTGGTAACGCGGCGCTGGATACCTTCGGCCGGTCGGTGACCGGTGGGTGGGGCAATGCCGATCTGGGCGGCGCGTGGACGCTCGCGGGTGGCAATACGGCGCCGTTCTCGGTGACTGGTTCGGCCGGTCGGGTGTCGTTGCCGCCCGGTGGTGGACGTGAGGCCGTCCTGAGTGGCTCCTCGGCCCGTCAGACCGATCTGACGTTCGACTTCACGCTGGCTTCGACGCCGACCGGCGGTGGAACGTTCCTGGAGTCGTACGTGCGGTCGGTGGATGCGTCGACGTCGTACCGGGCGAAGCTGGTGGCGGGTGCGGATGGTCGCCTGCGGCTGGACCTGGTGCGGGTGTCCGGCGGGTCGACGACGACGCTGGGCTCGGTGATGGTGCCGGGGCTGACGATCGCAGGTGGCGAGACGGTGAAGGTGCGTGTCCAGGCAGTCGGTACCGATGGCACCGATCTGAAGGTCAAGGCGTGGAAGGCCGGTACGGCCGAGCCGGGCGCGTGGGCGTTGGAGCGCTCGGACTCGACGGCCGCACTGCAGGCACCGGGTCTGGTCGGCTTCTACTTCTACGTGTCGGGGACCACCACGGGTACGCAGGTCTACGACATCGACAACCTGGCGTCCGTGACCCCCGGACCGCAGGCTCCGAACCAGGCACCGACGGCGGACTTCTCGGCCACGGCGACAGGGACTTCGGTGGCCTTCAACGGCTCGGCGTCCAGCGATGCAGACGGCGCGATCGTGTCGTACGCGTGGAACTTCGGTGACGGTCAGACCGGCAGTGGAGCGACGACGACGCACGCCTACCCTGCTGAGAACGGCACCTACCAGGTCACGTTGACGGTCACCGACAACAACGGCGCGACCGATGCAGTGACGAAGTCGGTGTCGGTCCAGGCGCCGGCCCCGGGTGCAGATGTTGCGCTCGACGCATTCGGCCGGTCGGTGACCGGTGGGTGGGGCAATGCCGATCTGGGCGGCGCGTGGACGCTCGCGGGTGGCAATACGGCGCCGTTCTCGGTGACTGGTTCGGCCGGTCGGGTGTCGTTGCCGCCCGGTGGTGGACGTGAGGCCGTCCTGAGTGGCTCCTCGGCCCGTCAGACCGATCTGACGTTCGACTTCACGCTGGCTTCGACGCCGACCGGCGGTGGAACGTTCCTGGAGTCGTACGTGCGGTCGGTGGATGCGTCGACGTCGTACCGGGCGAAGCTGGTGGCGGGTGCGGATGGTCGCCTGCGGCTGGACCTGGTGCGGGTGTCCGGCGGGTCGACGACGACGCTGGGCTCGGTGATGGTGCCGGGGCTGACGATCGCAGGTGGCGAGACGGTGAAGGTGCGTGTCCAGGCAGTCGGTACCGATGGCACCGATCTGAAGGTCAAGGCGTGGAAGGCCGGTACGGCCGAGCCGGGCGCGTGGGCGTTGGAGCGCTCGGACTCGACGGCCGCACTGCAGGCACCGGGTCTGGTCGGCTTCTACTTCTACGTGTCGGGGACCACCACGGGTACGCAGGTCTACGACATCGACAACCTCAAGTCCGAGACGGTCGGCTGAGCAGGGCGGCGGTGACCGCGGCGCCGTAGGCGTCCGTCGAGAACCGCCGCCGTGCCTCGGCGCGGCCCGTGGCCGCCAGTTGACGAGCGAGTTCGGGATCGTCGAGCAGCCGAGCGATGGCCGCGGCCAGATCGCGCGCGTCCCCGGGCTCGACCTGGAGACCGGTCCTGCCGTCCTCGACGATCTCGCGCAGCCCTTGGGTGCGTGAAGCGATCAACGGGCGCTGGGCCAGGAGCGCCTCGACCGCGGTGTTCCCGAAGGGTTCGACCCGAGACGGCACCAGCACGATGTCGGCGCGGGCCAGCACGGGCCACACGGGACGGACGAAGCCCGAGAACTCGACCGCTCCGGCCAGGTCCGGCTCGTCACTGCGCGCCCGCAGTTCGCGTTCGAACCACTCGTATCCCTCGAACGTGCTGCCGCACACGTCGAGTTCGACATCGCGTCCCGCCGCGCGGAGTTCCGCCACGGCCTCGAGTGCCACGTCGGTGCCCTTGCGCGGTGAGAGACGTCCGACCAGGGCCACTCGCGTGGGCGAGCCGGCCGAACGGGTCTGCGGTGGAACCGGATCGACCGGCGGTCCCGGGACTCCGTTGTGCACGACGGTGGTCCGGCGACCGAGCGCGGGCAGCACCGAGGTCAGGCTCGATCGGGCGGCGGCGCTGTTGCAGACCAGACGCTTCGCCAGCAGCAGGGGCAGCGCCAGTCCCGTGCGGACGATCCGATGGCCTTCGTCCTCGGCCTCGTGGACGTGGCAGACGGTGTCGCGACGTCGAAGCCGAGCGACGGCCAGCCACAGCGGGATGGTCAAGGTGTTCACCCAGGCCACGTCGGCGCTCTCGAGATGGCGCCAGATCGCGGGAACGGCGCGAGCCCCGTCCCACGCCAGCGTGATGATGCCGCGAGGCGTGAGCGACGACTTGCGCAGCACCGGGAAGTCCGTGACGACCGTCCGGGCGCCTCGCTCGGTCAACAGCTCGATCAAGGGCCCCGTCGACGGCAGGACGACCGTGACGTCGTGACCGGCGCCGGTGAACGCCGTGACGGTCTCGGCCAGTTGCAGGTCGGAGCCGTACAGCTCGGCCGATGGATGGGCGACGACGATGCGGCGGAACTCAGTCACCGGCGACGTCCCGAGAGCCGGGGGCGGCGAATCTCACGGCGGGCCAACTGGTCGGCCAACCGCCGGTAACCGAGCGCGACGTCATCCCAGTCGTAGTTCGTGCGGGCCCGCTCGCGGATGCTGGCGACGCGCGCATCGAACTCGGGTCGGTGGTCGTGCACTTCGGTCTCGACCTCGTCGAGCAGTGCGGGCAGGTCGTCGGGGCCGGCGAAATAGTGACCCTGCGGACCGAGCACGCCGCGATTGAAGGACACGTCGAACGCGACGACCGCGGTCCCGGCACCCATCGCCCGCAGCAGCGACGGATTGGTCCCGCCGACCGAGTGCCCGTGGAGGTAGGAGGCCGCATGGGCGTACAACTGGTCGAGCAGGCCCTGGTCCCACACGCCGCCGAGCATGTGGATCCGCGGATCGGCGGAGGCCAACTGCTCGATCTGTGCGGTGTAGTCGTCGGAGTACGGAGCCGAACCGACGACGACCAGCGGCAGCTTCGACGCGGAGGCCGCGTAGCCACGTACGATCTCGAGGACGTGGTTCTCGGGCTCGAACCGGGCCACGACCAGGTGATAGCCACGGGGCTCGAACTCGGTGTGCTGGCGCAACAGGTCCGCGGGCGCATCGGTCAGGATCGGGGCACCGTAGGCGATCAGCTCGGTGGGTGCTCCGAACTCGTCCCGGTAATACTCGGCGATGCCGTCGGCGTCGGCGATCAGCGCATCGGCCCAGCGGACGGAGAGGGCCTCGGCCATACGGTAGTAGCGCCGCCCGCCCTTGCCCCACTTGGCGCGCTTCCACTCCAGACCGTCGACATGCACGGCCGTGGGGATCCCGCGCAGGCGCAGCAGAGGCACGAAGACGGCATTGGCGGCGTTGAAGACGAAGGCCACATCAGCAGTCCTGCGGCGGAACACGGCGTGCAGCACGGAGAGGAACGTGTGGGAGAGCGTCTCGACCGCCTTGGACTGGACGGCCGGGAGGTGCTTCAGCTCCATGCCCAGGTAGGTGGGATCGGCCGATTCCGCGCCGCGGCAGTACACGACGACCTCATCGCCCCCGGCCGCGATGCGACGGCCGATCTCCTCGATCGCCGTCTCGAAACCGCCGTACCGGGCCGGCACCCCGCGGGTGCCGATCATGGCGATCCTCATCGCACGGCTTCCTGGTCGATGACGCGCAGTTCGCGCCACCACTTGCGCAGCGCGGCAACCAGGGCGAGCGCGCAGCAGGCGAAGACAGCGGTGTAGGCCCAGCCGAAGACCGTGGGGAATCCGAACAGGACGAACAGCCAGCACTGGAAGCCGTAGTCCATCGGCAGGATGGCGTACTGGCGCAGCGGGTGTTCGGTACCGGGAGCCGGGTCGCCGGCCGCCTTCGGCGGGCGCAGGGTGGGCATGAGCATGAGCCCGAAGTACGTCACGACCGCGACGATCGTGAACCCGATGGGAACGAGCAGCCACGCCTCGTGGTCGCTCCAGCTGAAGCGATACCAGCTGATCAGGACTGCCAGATTCAAGGTCGTCGTCTTGAAACAGTCGATCGTGTGGTCGAGCCATTCGCCGGAGACCGAGCCGGAGCCGGAAAGCCGGGCGAGTTGGCCGTCGACCGAATCGAGGACGTAGCCGATCGCCAGCAGGATCGCGATGGAGATGCCGAGGAGCACGGTGGGCTCGACGAGCGCGATGAGGGCGATCGCGGAGAAGGAGAAGACCGCGCTGATGGCCGAGGCCTGGTTCGGGGTCATACCGATGGTGTTCACGGCGGCCGCCACGATCCGACCGGCGGGACGATTGATGTTGCGTGAGTAGGCTGCGGTCCCTCGGGACGGCTTCTGTGCCGAGCGAAGGGCCGCGAGACCTTCGCCGAACGACTCACGTTTCATGAGGCTCCCTCGCTTGTCAACGTACGACCTTATACGGGGCTGCTTTCGCCTGAGAACCGCGGACGGTTCATCTAGACTCCAGTTGGCCAGCCTGCCATGGTCCAGACCCCGGGTGTGAGGATTCAGATGACGGAACGATCACCGCGCCATCGGGTGGCTGTTGTCCTGAATTATGGCCAGAACGTCGACGACTGGAGACGGCGGCACGCCGGCGGCGAGGTTTCCGATCCGACTCCCTACGGCTACGACAGTGCCGCCGACGAGTTCGAGATGCGCTGGTCCGACTCCCACCCGGAGTCGTCGACGGTCCGCCGGATTCGCGAACGGGTCGGGGCGGTGCTCGGTTTCGACCTCGTCCACGCCTGGCGGAATCGGCAGTTGCTTCGATGGGCGGACGTGGTGTGGACCCACACCGAGCGCGAACACCTGGCTGTTGCCGCGGTCCAGTCCTGGCGTCGTCGGAATCGTCGCGCGCCCGTCCTCGCGCAGTCGGTGTGGCTCTGGGACAGGTGGCCCGGCTGGGGCCGTGCGCGGCGCGGACTCGTGGGTCGCCTGCTGCGCGCCCACCCGATCGAATGCACGCACAGCCGAGTGAACCGGGACATCTCGGCGACGGAGGTGCCGGGTCGGCGGGTGATCGTCCTGCCCTTCGGCACCACGGTGCCGTCGGCATCCGGTGACACACCGGTTCGCGGATCAGAACGGACGCGTCCCTTGGTCTTGGCGCTCGGCAATGACGTCGATCGGGACTGGGAGCTGTTCGTGGACGTCGCCGGCGCGCTGCCCGAGTTCGACTTCCGCATCGCGTCCGGGCGCCGTGCCGTGCGAGACATGCCGTGGCCGGAGAACGCCGTCTGTGAACCTGCCGCGTCGCCGGCGGATGTCGCTGACCTGTACCACGAGGCGAGTGTCGTGGCGATGCCGCTCAAGCCCAATCGGCACGCCTCGGGCGCCACGACCTGCATCGAGGCCACGGGATCGGGGTGCCCGGTGGTGTCCACCGCCGCGGGAGGGATCGAGGACTATCTGCCGCCGGAGAGTCGCCTGATCGCGGTCGGTGACGTCGACGGATGGGTGGACGCGCTCCGTGAGACAGTCGAGTCGGACCGGATCGTGGACCCGGAGTTCGTGGCCCGTCACGGGTTGACCCAGCGGGACTACGTGGCCCGCTACGCGGCGCTGACCAGGGAACTGGTCGCGGGAACGCCCGCCGGCGAACAGGTGTCAGAGTTCACGTCGTTGACATGACCCGGAGCCCTTCTCCTCGGCGCTGACCGGCAGCTCACGAGTAGAGCCGGTCATGGTGGCGCCGGATGTACCACGCAAACGGGATGATCTGGCACAGGACGACCGCGATGACATTGGCCA
Source organism: uncultured Aeromicrobium sp. (assembly GCA_964473845.1). Lineage (GTDB taxonomy): Bacteria > Actinomycetota > Actinomycetes > Propionibacteriales > Nocardioidaceae > Aeromicrobium. The sequence continues at coordinate 2,900 of CAYYQO010000042.1, read as the reverse complement.
CGAGCGGCCCTTCGACACCGATGGCCATGGTGAGCGCGATGCTGAGGCCGAAACTGAATGCCGCCATCGTCAGTGCCGGTACGACCTGGAAGCGGATTCCGGGCTTGTCCATGATGAACATGCCGAGGGGGTACAGGATCGCCGAGCAGGTCACCATCGCCCCGAAGGCGACGACGGTGGATCCGGGAACGGTGACCACGCCGTTGGAGGTGAATCCGAACAGTTCGTCGCGAATCAACCAGATCACGCCGGTGGCCGTGAGAATCCCACTGGCGAAAACCACGGACAACCAGCCCGGCCCACGGCCGATCGTTCCCTGCGCGCGTTGTCGTGCGAAACGGGGCCACAGGGCCACTCCTGCGGCACTGACCAGCGCGTTGAGCGCGAAGAAGACCTGGGCCGCCACGCTGTACTGCGCCACATCGTGCGTTGTGCCGAAGTGCGCCAGGACGTAACGCTGCGAGGCCAGGGCGATGGGGGTCGCGAGCAGCTGCGCGAGCATCGGCCAGCCGACGTCCATGACCCGGGTGCCGGGAACGCTGCGGGGGCGTGGAATGTCCAGCAGGGATCGCTGGATCAGGGGGGCCGTCATCCGGCCTGCCACCACCAGCCCGATGAAGCTGACGACGAACGCGGCCAAGTACGAGGCGACCGCCAACTGCGCGGCGAAGTGGTCATCGCGCACGCGCAGGAGCGCGGTGACCAGCAGGAAGTTCAGGGGCGAGATCAAACCCTGCAGCAGGATCACCACGTGGTTCTTGCGCAGTCCGAGCATGATCCGTACCCAGATGCCGACCGGCACGCCACACGCGAAGATGCTCAGGCACACGAAGGCCGCGAGCCCCGCGCCCTCGATGTGGCCCGACACGCCCAGCAGGTGGCTCCACCCACCGGTGAGGAACAGGACGGTGTTCACGCACATGGTCACGGCGGCGAACCCGACCAGGATGCGGCCGACCGAGGTCAGTTGTGCCAGGACCCGCGGATCACGACGCGGGTCGTCGCTCGTGGCCACACCGTTGACCACGACGGCTCCGGCACCCAGGTCGGTGAACGACAACAGCGAAGGAAACGCGACGAGAAGCGCATAGAGGGTGTAGTACTCGACGCCGACTGTTCCGAGGATCACCCGTGAGGTCAAGACGCCGAAGACCAGTGACGTGCACATGGTCAGCGACTTGGCGGCCAGCGCGAGGAACGAGTTCACGAGGCATCCAGGCGGTGGCTGAACGGCGCACGTTTCATGAGTCTCCCTCGGTGTCAACGTCCGACCCTACAAGGACCGGATCACGTTCTTGACGTGCGTGCCCTGGCTCTCAGCTTCGCCCAGATGATGCGGGCGCGGGCACGAACCGCGAACAGCAGCGCCGCCCCCACGTGTCCGAACAGGCTGCGGTCGGTCCACCAGCGCGCCAGCAGGATCGATGCCAGCGGCGACATGCGCGCCAGCGCCGTCCGGTGCACCGCCAGGAATGGCGCGGGTGGGTCTGCGTCAGCGCTGGCCAGGACGTCGCGGACGGCAGCTGCGCTCCGCAGGCTGGGCCACACCGTGGGGCAGTGCACGGGCACCCGGTCGTACAGGTCGTCGAGGCGTCCCTGGCTGAGCAGCCACAGGGAGTAGAGCGGGAACTCGATGAGTCCGGCGGCCTCGAAGACCTCGGCGAAGGTCGACTGTTCCCGCGATTCGGTGGCGCTGAGCAGGTCACGGACCTCCTGCGTGACGAACGTGAAGGGTGTCGTGGTGGCCGGGAGGTCCTGGTCGACCACGGTGTCGGGAAGGCCAAGCCAGGCCGCCGTCCTGAGCACACGCGGCTCCATCGGGTGCCCGGCGTACCGGTACCACCGCTGGTGCGCACGGCCGTCCTCGGCGAAGAACGTCTCGGCGTCGACGGGGCCGATCGCGTGAGTCTTGGCGTCGAGGACGACATAGTGCGATGTCGTGATCTGCTCGGCGATGGTCAGCTTCAGCACCTGCTGCGTCACCCAGCCGTCGGAGTCGGAGGAGGACGTCACGAAGCGGACCCGGTCGGCCAGCTGATCGTAGGCGTCGAGCAGGCGTCGTTGAACGCGCGCCGAGATCGGTGGCCGGGATTGGTCCAGGATGATGATCTCGGCCGCGATCGCCGGATCGACGTACCGGGCGAGCGAGGCAGCCTGCAACCGAAGCAGATCGAGTTCGGCCTCGAACACCACGACGACGAATGTGGTCGAAGCCGGCGAGTGGCGGGCTGCGGTCATGACGGAACTCTGTCAGAGTCGATCGCGATTGTCCCGCGGGTGTGCCAACCGGCCATGACCGCCTCGCCCGTAGTCTTGGCAGGTCATGGTCCAACCCCAGTTGACGGCGGCCGTTGCCGCCGAACCCCACCTTGCCGCGTTCGTCTCCAGCCTGCGAGACGGCGACGGTTCCGCACAACTCACCGCGCCTCCGTCGCTGTACCCCTTCGTGGCCTCGGCCCTGGCCGACGAGTCGGCGGTCGTCGTCGCCGTCACCGCGACCGAACGCGAGGCCGACGAGCTGGCCGACGCGGTGGGTGCGCTGATCGGCCCGGACGACGTCGTCGTGTTCCCGGCCTGGGAGACGCTGCCGCACGAGCGGCTCTCGCCACGCTCCGACACGGTGGGACGCCGGCTCGCGGTGCTGCGTCGTGTCGTCCACGGCGGTGACGATCGACCGCGGGTCGTGGTGGCGCCGGTGCGGTCGATCCTGCAGCCCCAGGTCACGGGCCTGGCCGACCTCGAACCGGTCGAACTGCGTTCGGGGCAGGACGTCGAGTTGGACGATGTCGTGCGCCGGCTCGCCGACGCCGCCTACACGCGCGTCGACCTGGTCGAACGCCGCGGTGAGTTCGCGGTGCGCGGCGGCATCGTCGACATCTTCCCGCCGACCGAGGACCATC
>CAYYQO010000041.1:0-20051 GCA_964473845.1 uncultured Aeromicrobium sp. | reverse complement strand
GGAGTCACCGCCGCGTCGTCGACGACCACGCCGGCCGCCTTGGCACTGGCCTTGCCGGCGGCCGCGGCGACATCGTCGACCGAGGCCGCCGCGAGTCGGGCCAGCGCGGCGATGTCATCGAGGAGGGCGACCAGTCCACCAGCCATGCGCTCAGCGTACGACCGCCCTGCATTGACAGCAGCGAACGCGCCACAGGAGGATGTGGTGCATCTGTTCGGTTGATCTCGGGGAGGGACCGACCCATGTCCTTGACTCACCACACCCGGTTGCGGCGATCGCTTGCCGTCGTGAGCGCCGCTGCCGTTCTCGTCACTGGCCTCTCGATCACGCCAGCCAGCGCCGAGGAAGCGAGCGACCTCGGCGAATCCATCGCGAAGAACGGTGATTCGAACCGGGCGAAGCAGGCGCCGGCCAAGCGAGCACCGGACGAGCAGCCGCAGGGCAAGCAGGCCCAGGGGAGGACCCCGAGTTCGTCGAGCACCGATTACTCCCAGGGTGCCGTCAGCCGGTCCGTGCGAATCGCTGACGTCAGCGCGTCCACCGAACAGGTCGTCCACCAGGTCACTGCCGTACAGAACCTTGCAACCCAGCGCCTGACGGCGACCATCACCCTCAAGCCCTCGGCTCCGGACCGGCTCGTCATTGCCTATTTCGGTGAGTTCAGTGGTTCGTCGTGCATCGCCGGCGCCGGAATCGCCGGCATGGTCTCCTCGGCGGGTGCGAGCGGTTTGCTCCTGCCGAGCGAACAGGGATTCTCGGTGGCGCGGTCGCGAGCGGGCTCCGTGCTCACGTTGACGTCGCAGGTGCGCCCAGCCTTCCGCACTGCGGAGTACGACTGCGCCTACGTCGTGGTCGTGAACCCGGCGAACAGCGCCCAGGTTCAGAACTTCTATGCCGAAGAACTCGTCACTCGCTGGACCCCCAAGCTCTCGATCGACGGCGGCGAGCCGGTCAAGGGAGCCCAGCGCGGCAAGTGGGTCAACGTGCGGCTGAAGGTGGAGAACTCCGGGCGCGGCGTGGCCGCCAACACCCGGATCACCGCGAGCGGTGCCGGCCTCAAGATCAGTCCGCGCAGCCGCAACCTGGGCACGATCGACGGTCGCTCGACGAAGTACGGCGTCACGTTCAAGGTGCGCGTCGCGAAGGGCACGAAGGCGCGCAAGCTGACCTTCAAGGTCAGTGGCGGCGGTGCCCACGCCGACAGGAACTTCACGGTCGGTGTCGCTCCGAAACCCCGGAAGTACAAGTCACTCAGCGGCCGCTACTTCTGGGGCTACGCCTCGACGAGCCTGTCGGACAGTTCCGGCTGGGACACCAACGTGATGTGGTTCCTGAACAAGAAATGGGTGTACATCGGCGAGGTGCGCAATGCCGCCGTCCCGAAGTGCCGCCGCACGACGAAGCAGTGCCGCAAGTACACCTACAACCGCAAGACCGGCGTCGCCAAGGTCGCCGGCCAGAAGTTCCGGGTCACGACCTATGGCTTCGGGTTCAAGGTGCCCGGCGAGCCGCGCCGGGCGTTCGAGCCCGTCACGTTCCCCCGCAAGGGCGCCCGCCTCGGCGCGAACCTGGTCAACCAGGACTGGAGTGGTCACTGCGTCCTGATGTGCACCGCGACCACCACGTTCCTGACCCTGGACCGCAAGGGCAGGTTCGTCCGCAGCGGGTACTCGGTCGGCTCCTGGCCGGGCATGGGTTCGAGTTGGTCGTCGGTTCCACCGGACAAGCGAGGCCGATACCGGCTGATCGGCAAGGGCCGGATCGAGTTCAGGTTCGCCAATGGCAAGGTCGAGCGCAAGCGCATCGCGATCTCACACAACGCCCTGAACCGTCCGTCGACCACGACCGGTCTGGTGCTGGGCGCGAAGCCGTTCTACTTCCAGTGAACTTTTGGTACGGGATCCACGCTCTGCACGGCGACAAGGGTGTATCCCGTACCAAAAGTGGGGATGGGTGCGGCCGCGCCGCTAGGGTGATTCCATGGCCATCGGGTTCGGGATCGACATTGGCGGCACGGGCACGAAAGGCGCGCCGGTCGATCTGACCTCGGGCACTCTGCTCGCCGATCGTTTTCGCATTCCCACCCCGAAGCCGGCCACGCCCCGCGCGGTGGCCGAGGTGGCGGCCGAGATCGTCGCCCACTTCCCCGAAACGGCCGGCGTGGCCCAGATCGGCGTCGCGATCCCCGCAGTCGTCCAGCACGGCGTCGCACGCTCGGCCGCGAACATCGATCCGAGCTGGATCGACACCGATGTCGACGCCCTGTTCACCGAGGTGCTCGGCCGCGAGGTGCACGTGGTCAACGACGCCGACGCCGCAGGAGTCGCCGAGAACGACCACGGAGCAGCCCGCGACGAACACGGCTTGGTGTGTGTCATCACGCTGGGAACGGGCATCGGGTCGGCGCTGATCAACCAGGGAACCCTCGTGCCCAACACCGAGTTCGGTCACCTCGAGGTGGCCGGCCATCCCAATGCCGAGAAGTGGGCCGCGACCAGCGCCTACAAGCGCGAGGACCTCTCGTGGCAGCAGTGGGCGGATCGCCTGCAGGTGTACTTCAGCCACCTCGAGAAGATCCTGTCGCCCGACCTGTTCGTGATCGGCGGCGGCGTCAGCAAGAACAGCGACGAGTTCCTTCCACTGTTGGACCTGCGCACCCCGATCGTGGCGGCGACCCACCGGAACAACGCGGGCATCATCGGCGCTGCGGCGCTGGGCGCTCGCGGCTGATCGGATCGGTCACCGCAACAAGGCGCGCACGGAACGCTCCATGATCCTGCGGCAGCGCGCCGGATCGTACTCGTGGTCGTCGAGCATGAGAGACCACGCGTTCCAACTCGTGACGGTCGTGAGCGAGTCGAGCAGCACGTCCCGGTCGGCATCCTGCGCCAGTTCGGTCGCGAACACGCGCTCCAGATCCGTCCGCACCCGGATGATGTGGCCGGTCCGGCTCTTGCGCAGCGCGTCGTAGTCGGGCTCGGCCAGGACGGCGGCGCGCGCGGCAGGAGCGATGTTCACGAGTCGCCGGGCGCGTTCGTCGCAGAAGCTCGTGATCCGCTCCTCCAGAGGCGCCTCCGGGTCGATCTCGGTCCGCAGTTCGTCGTCCGATGCGAACCAATAGTCGACCGTGGCCCTGAGCAGGCTCTCCATGTCGCGGAAGTTCGACCACAGGGTCCGGCGCGACACGCCGGCGCGTTCGGAGATCAGTGCGGCCGTCGGCTTCAGCACACCCTCGCGCAGCAACTGTCCATGCGCCTCGACGATCAGCGCTCGCGTGCGCGCACTGCGCTGCAACCGCCCATCGGTCTGCTGAAACTCCATCGCCGTCACCGTTCCATGGTCCACCACGCTCACAAAGATTCCACGCGTAATCTAATCTTCACCAACTTTTGTCACCATGAGTGTAGATAGATGGTGACTTGACTCACAAGGTGTGTGAGGATGTCGATCACGTTCTCGTGAGAACACGTCGACATCGAGGGAGTGAACGTGCTGAGTGTCAAGAACCTGGAGGTCGTCTACAACGACGTCATCCTGGTCCTGCGCGGTGTGAGCCTGGAGGTTCCCGAGGGCAGCATCGTCGCGCTGTTGGGAGCCAACGGCGCCGGCAAGACCACGCTGCTGCGTGCCCTGTCCGGATTGCTGGACATCCACGACGGCGAGATCACCAAGGGCGAGATCCGGCTGCGCGACACGCCCATCCAGAACGCCGACGCACCCAAGATCGTGTCGGCCGGCCTGGGTCAGGTCCTCGAGGGACGCCGGGTCTTCAGCGAGTTCACGGTCGACGAGAACCTGCGCGTCGGCGGCCACACCCGCAAGGGCAGCCTCCAGGAAGGCATCGACGAGGTCTACGCGATGTTCCCGGTGCTGAAGGACCGCGCGAAGAAGACCGCCGGGTACCTGTCCGGCGGCGAGCAGCAGATGCTGGCCATCGGTCGCGCCCTGGTCGCCCAGCCCGACATCCTGCTGCTCGACGAGCCCAGCCTCGGCCTCGCCCCGCGCATCGTGTCGCAGATCAAGGACATCGTCGTCCAGATCAACGAGGGCGGAACGACCGTCCTGCTGGTCGAGCAGAACGCCACGATGGCGCTCTCGATCGCGCAACACGGCTACGTCATGGAGCACGGCAAGGTCGTGATGGACAAGCCGGCCGCCGAACTGCTCGACGACGAGGACATCCGCGACTTCTACCTCGGCCGTGGCGAGCTCGCCACGAGCTACCGCGACATCAAGCACTACAAGCGCCGCAAGCGTTGGTTGTCGTGATGTCGCCAGCGCCTCCATCCCACCTCCCACCGTCCTGATCTGGAGTGTCCCCCTTGTCTGAACCAGTCGTGAGCGTCCGAGGCGTCGAACTGGCGTTCTCGGGCGTCAAAGCGCTGCAAGGCGTCGATTTCGACGTCTTCGACAATGAACTGTTCGCCGTAATCGGCCCCAACGGAGCCGGCAAGACCTCGATCTTCAACGTGCTGTCGGGCGTGTACCGGCCGCAGCAGGGGTCGGTGAACTTCGCCGGCACCGACATCCGCAACCTGCGCCCCGACAAGATCGCCAACCTGGGCATGGCCCGCACGTTCCAGAACATCGAACTTTTCGAGAACCTGGACGTCGTCGACAACCTGATGCTGGGCCGGCACGCCCACCTGGGTTACGGCTGGCCGGCCGCGGTCGCGTGGCTGGGCAAGGCCAAGCAGGCCGAAGTCCGCAACCGGCGCCGGGTCGAGGAGATCATCGACTTCCTCGAGATCGAGAGCTACCGCCAACTACCCGTCGGCATGCTGCCCTACGGCGTGCAGAAGCGCATCGAACTGGGGCGCGCCCTCGCGATGGAGCCCAAGTTGCTGCTGTTGGACGAGCCGGTCGCCGGCATGAACGGCGAGGAGACCGAGGACATGGCCCGCTTCATCCTCGACGTGCGCGACGAACTGCACATCCCGATGATCCTGGTCGAACACGACATGGGTCTCGTGATGGACCTGGCCGACCGGGTCATGGCGATGGACTTCGGCAAACCGATCACCACGGGATCTCCGCACGACGTCCAGACGCATCCGGACGTCATCCGCGCCTATCTGGGCCCCGTCGACGACAAGACCCTCTCCGAAGTGCAGGAGGAACTCGCATGAGCACGGCAACGAACACCCTGCCCAAGCGGATTCGCGCCCGCGCCCAGGAGACGCCCGAGCGCATCGCGATGCGCGAGAAGGACCTCGGCCTGTGGGAGGAGGTCACGTGGGCCGACTACTGGGAACGTTCCGTCCTGGTCGGCCACGCCCTGCTGGCGCTCGGCGTCGACGTGGGCGACCGCGTCGCCGTCCACAGCGAGAACCGCCGCGAATGGCTGTACTCCGACATCGGCATCACAGCGATCCGCGCCGCCACGGTCGGCATCTACCCGACCAACCCGGCCGCCGAGGTCTTGCACGTGCTGCGTGACTCCGGGACCCGCGTGCTGATCGCCGAGGACCAGGAGCAGGTCGACAAGTACCTCGAGATCGCCGACGAACTGCCCGAACTGCAGACCGTCGTCTATGTCGACCCGCGCGGCATCCGCGGGCGTTACGACCATCCGCGGCTCGTGTTCTGGGACGACTTCATCGCCCAGGGCGCCGAACATCGCGAGCAGCATCCCGATGCGCTGACCAAACGCCTCGAGGCCGCGACCGCCGAGGACCTGGCCACACTGGTCTACACCTCGGGCACCACTGGCCCGCCCAAGGGCGCGATGCTCTCGATCAAGAACATCGAGTTCGTCATCGAGACGCTGCAGAGCGGCGGAGCCTTCGTGCATCCGGCGGCCAGCGACCGAGACCTCGTCGTCTCATACCTCCCGCTGTGCCACGTAGCCGAACGCGTCTTCACGACGTGGTTCAACGCCGCCGTCGGATCGCAGGTCAACTTCGCCGAGTCGATCGAGACGGTCCAGCAGGCACTGCGTGAGGTCCAGCCGACCTTGCTGTTCGGCGTTCCGCGCATCTGGGAGAAGGTCGCCGCGGGCGTCCAGATCCGGATGAGCGGTGCGTCGTGGTTCAAGCGCAAGAACTACGCCTTCTGGATGAAGCGCGCCGAGTGGATCGGCCGCACCCTGGTCGCGAACGAGGGCAATCACACGCCGGCCACCCGGGCCGTCTACGCGATCGGCTGGCTGTGTCTGTACCGGCCGTTGCGCGAACGCCTCGGTCTGGCCAAGGTCCGCTACGCGGCATCGGGTGCCGCTCCCATCGCACCCGAGGTCCTCGAGTTCTTCATGGGCATCGGCATCAAGATGCACGAGGTCTACGGCATGACCGAGAACTCGGCGATCGCCACCGCCAACATGGCCGGCCGGGTCAAGGTCGGCACGGTCGGCGAGCCGCAGATCGGCTCCGAGGTGCGGATCGACGAGCAGACCGGCGAGATCCTCACCCGTCACGCGGGCACGTTCATGGGCTACTGGAACAACCCCGAGGCCACGGCCAAGACGGTCGACCCCGACGGCTGGCTGCACACCGGCGACGTCGGCGAATGGATCGACGGCACGCACATCAAGATCACGGACCGGATCAAGGACATCATCATCACGGCGGGCGGCAAGAACATCAGTCCCAGCGAGATCGAGAACAGTCTCAAGGCCTCGCCGTTCATCAAGGAGGCCATCGTCATCGGCGACCGCCGCAAGTACCTGACCGCGTTGATCGGCATCGAGCTCGACACGGTCGGGAACTGGGCCCAGCAACGCAAGCTGCCGTTCACGACCTACCGCGACCTGTCCGAGAAGCCCGAGGTCATCGCCTTGGTCCAGACGGTCGTCGACCACACCAACGAGAAGTTCGCCAGCGTCGAGACGATCAAGCGTTTCGCGATGCTGCCGAAGGAACTCGACCACGAGGAGGGCGAGCTGACCGCCACCCAGAAGATCAAGCGCTCCGCCATCGGCGAGCGGTTCGCCGAGGCGATCGAAGGGCTGTACTCCGATCAGCCGGCCTCCACTACGACGAAGGAGGTGGCGCAATGACGCAGTTCCTGCAGGCCTTGCTCAACGGCTTCGCGCAGGGCGCGATCTACGCCCTGCTGGCCCTGGGTTACGTCATGATCTACAAGGCCACCCACGTCATCAGCTTCGCCCAGCCGGCGCTCATGGTGTGTGGCGGTCTCTTCGCCTACCACGCCAGCTCTGTGTGGGGCCTGCCGTTCTGGCCGGCGCTCATCGTCGCCATCGTCCTCGGTGCCCTGCTGGGCATGATCGTCGAACGGCTCGCGTTGCGCCCAATGGTCGGCAAGCCGGTCTTCACCCTGGCGATCATCACGATCGGTGTCGACATCGTGCTGCGCATCTTGGCGAACCGCTACATGGGTCCCGACCCGCGGTCCGTCAGCTTCCCCAACGGTTCTGATCGGTACCGGATCGGGGATGTGTCGATCTCGCACCAGCAGGTGGGCCTGATCGTCGTCACGGCCGTGACCGTCGTCTCCCTGGCGCTGTTCTTCCGCTACGCCAAGACCGGCCTCGCCATGCGGGCCACCGCGCTGGACCAGGAGACCGCTCTGGCGCAAGGAATCCGGGTAGGGATGATCTTCGCCCTCGCGTGGGCCATCGCCGGCGGACTCGCCGCGATCGCCGGCACGTTCGTCGCCACCGCCGGCGCCGGCATGGAGCAGAACACGTGGATCATCGCGCTGAAGGCGCTGCCGGCCATCATCATCGGTGGTCTCGACAGCATCCCCGGCGCCGTGATCGGCGGCCTGTTGGTCGGCCTCGTCGAATCACTCACGGCGGTGTTCCAGCCCGATGTCGCGCCGTGGCTGGGCAACAACTTCGCCCTGGTCGCCCCGTACGCGCTGATGTTCCTGATCCTGCTCGTGAAACCCTACGGGCTCTTCGGCACGAAGGAGGTGGAACGAGTATGAGTACTCTGCTTCGCTCCGCTCCGTCCACGAAGTCCAAGAAGTCGACCGGCGTGCGTGGCCGTCCGCTGCTGCGCACGAGTTACGACCAGGACCTCGCACTGGCCAACACCTCGGCCAAACGGCGCAGCGTCATCGGTCTGGTGATCGCCTCGTTCGTCGTGCCGTTCATGCTGACCGACGATCTGCTGCAGGTGCTGACACTGGGCATGATCTCGGCCGTCGGCGCCATCGGCCTGAACCTGGTCACCGGCTACGCCGGTCAGGTCTCACTCGGACACGCCTTCTTCATCGGCATCGGTGCCTACACCGGAGCCGTGTTGGGCGGCGATCCCGATGCGTCGGTCCTCGGCTACGGCCTACCGATGTGGATCTGGCTCCCGGCGGCAGGCGTCACCGCGGCCATCGCGGGTCTGCTGGTCGGTCCCCTGGCGGTCCGGCTGCGCGGGCTGTACCTCGCGATCGTGACGCTGGGCCTGGTGTTCCTGGGCGATCACGTGTTCCGTGAGGCACGTGGCATCACCGGCGGGCCCGGTGTCGGCCGTCGCGGAGCCAAGCTGGAACTGTTCGGGATCGACTTCGCCTCCATGGAGCCGATCGAAGGGCTCTCCCGCAACCAGGCCCAGTTCTTCCTGGCGCTGATCTTCCTGATCATCTTCGCGGTGCTGGGCCGCAACATCGCCCGCTCGGGCGTCGGGCGCGCCTTCGGTGCGGTGCGCGACCGCGACGTCGCCGCAGCCGTGATCGGGGTCGACCTGACCAAGTACAAGGTCATGGCCTTCGCGATGTCGTCGTTCTTCGCCGGCGTCACCGGTGCGCTGTACTACGCCGTGATCGGGGTCTTCGAGCCCGGCGCGTTCAGCCTGCTGCTGTCGATCCAGTACATCGCGATGATCCTCATCGGCGGTGTCGCGACGATCAGCGGCGCGATCATGGGCGCGATGTTCATCGCGCTGCTGCCGCGGCTGAGTCAGTTCATCGCGCACTACGTGCCTGCGGGACTGCTGACCGTGTTCCAGCTCGAGGCGATCCTCTATGGCGTCCTGATCATCGGATTCTTGATCTTCGAGCCGCGCGGACTGTTCGGCATCTGGATACGCATCCGCAATTACTGGAAGGGCTGGCCCTTCTCCTACTAGACCCCGGCCGCGAGGCCGACCGACGGTGCAACCGCATCGTCAAACCACCCCAGGAGGAAGAAAAAGATGAAGCAACACCGAAAGTTGGCCCGCGTGGTCGCCGGTGCGGCGGTGGCGGCCCTCGTGCTGACGGGCTGCCGTGGCGGCGGTAACGACACCGAAGCAGGACCGGGCGTCACCGAGGAGGCCTGTCCCGAGGCAGTGAACGAGGACAACGGCTGCATCTACCTCGGTGCGATCTCCGACCTCACCAAGGGTCCGTTCGCGCCACTGGCCGTCCCGATCACCGCAGCCCAGAAGGCCTTCTGGGACAAGGTCAACCAGGACGGCGGTGTCGGTGGCTTCGACATCGACATCAGCAAGTACGTCGCCGACGCCGAATACAACCCGGAGATCCACAACAAGAAGTACCAGGAGATGCGCAACGACATCCTGGCCCTGGGCCAGACGCTCGGTTCGTCGCAGACCCTCGCGATCCTCGACGACATGAAGTCCGACGACGTCATCGGCGTCCCGGCCTCGTGGAACTCGGCCTGGGACTTCGAGGACCAGATCCTGCAGTCCGGTGCGAACTACTGCTTCGAGGCCATGAACGGCGTCGACTGGGCCGTGGCCAACCGCGCCGTCAAGGGCAAGGTCCTCGCGATCCACTACCCGAACGACTACGGCGGAGACGCCGCTGCCGGTGTCGAGGCTGCCGCCAAGGCGAACAACCTCGAGTTCAAGTCGATCGAGACCGCCACGGGCCAGGACAACCAGGCCGGCGCGGTCGCGGCGGTCCTGAAGGAGAAGCCCGAGCTGGTCTACATCACCACGGGTCCGGCCGAGATGGCCACGATCCTCGGTGGCGCGGCGGCTCAGGGGTGGAAGGGCACCGTCATCGGATCCAGCCCGACCTGGAACCCGGCGCTGCTGCAGACCCCCGCTGCTCCGGCGCTCGAGGCGATGTATTTCCAGGCCGCTCCGTGGGGCCCGTGGGGTACGGACACCGAGGGCCACAAGGCCATGCGTGAGGCGCTCGCCGACGTCGAGTCCCCGAGCGACGGCTACACCGCTGGTTGGGTGTGGGAGTACCCGCTGCTCGCCGCGCTGAAGGCTGCCGCCGAGTTGGACGGTGGCATCACCCGCGCGAACGTCGTGAAGGCGGCGTCCGAGCTGGACAGCGTCGACTACCAGGGCATCCTGCCGGACGAAGCGTTCAACAACTCCGGTGACCCGAGCGAGGTGGCGTGGCGGCAGAGCGTCATCGGCAAGGTCGACAAGGACGCCCCCACCGGCGTCGCGATCACGCAGGAGCTGGCCGCCGGACCGACGGCCGAGGGTTACGACTACAGCGAGCCCTGCTTTGCGCTGAACTGATCTCGATCAGTTGAAGGAAGGGGCCGGCCCACCAGGGTCGGCCCCTTCTGTCGTCGGCACCGATCCCGTCACAACTCGATCGACCGATCCAGCGCCAGGTCGATGAGGAACCGCTCGTCGTGACTGACCACGAGCAGCGCTCCACGGTAGGAGTCGAGCGCCTCACCCAGGTGCGCGATGCTGGCCAGGTCGAGGTTGTTCGTCGGTTCGTCCAGCACGAGCAGTTGCGGAGCCGGGGTCGCCAGCAGCAGGCTCGCCAGGGTGGCTCGCCACCGCTCACCCCCGGACAGGGTCGCCACCGGCTGATCGACCGCGCCGCCGCGGAACAGGAACCGCGCGAGTTGAGCGCGTACGGTCTCGGGATCGACCTCGGGCGCAGCCTCGCGCACGTTGTCGAGCACGGACCGAGCAGGATCGAGCAGGTCGACGCCCTGCGGGAGGTACCGCCAGGGCACGAACACCTCCCCGCGTCCCGACCTCGGTTCCTCGAGTCCCAGCAGGGCACGCAACATCGACGTCTTGCCTACTCCGTTGCGACCCACGAGGGCGATCCGCTCGGGACCGCGCAGATCGAGATCGAGCCCGGCCGACGTCCCGTGGCCGGGAACCAGCTGCTCGGCCCGCAGCACCTCGCGCCGGGCGGGAACCTCGGTGGCGGGCAGATCCACCCGGATCCGGCGGTCGTCGCGCACACGCTCCTCGGCCGAGACCAACGCGGATCGCGACTCGTCGAGCCGGTCCTCGTGCATCCCCCGCAGCCGACCGGCGCTCACCTCGGCCCGGCGCTTGTAGGCACCCGCCACGATGCGCGGAAGGCTGTCGGCCTGCTGACGGCCCTGCCGATCACGCCGCGCCTGCTTCGTCTGCTGGTCGATCAGGTCACGGCGCTGGCGGCGCACATCGGCCTTGGCCGTCGCGACCGCCCGCTGGGCAGCTTCCTGCTCCGCCTCGACGGCGGCTTCGAATGCGCTGTAACCGCCGCCGAACCAGCGCACCTGCCCAGCTCGCACCTCGCCGATGTCGTCGACGCGTTCGAGCAGGGCGCGATCGTGACTGACGACCACGAGCGTTCCGGCGAACTCGTCGACGATCCCGGCCAGTCGAGCGCGCGACGCCGTGTCCAGGTCGTTCGTGGGCTCGTCCAGCACCAGCACGTCCGGCTGGCGCAGCAGCAGGCCGACCAACCGTACGAGGGTCGATTCACCACCCGAGATCGCATCGACGGGTCGCTCGGCATCCAGCCGTTCCAGGCCGACCCGCGCCAACCAGCGTTCGATCCGCTCGGGTAGATCCCAGTCGTCGCCGACCCGGTCGTAGTCGGCCGGATCGACCGAGCCCGCTTCGATCCGGGCCAACGCCGCCAGGGTGTCACCGACACCGAGCAGGTCGGCCACGGTCGCCGCGTCCTCGGACCTGACCTGGGGCAGGTAGGCCAGTCGGCCCCGTACGTCGAGCGAACCCGACGTCGGCGAGAGGTCACCGGCGAGCAACCGCAGCAGCGTCGTCTTGCCGCTGCCGTTGTCGCCGACGAGTCCGTGACGGCCCGGGCCGAGCGAGAAGGTGACGTCATCGAGGATCGCGCGGCCCTCGGGCAGCACGAACGAAACATGGGAAAGTGAAATGGAAGAAGACATCGTGGAGATCTCCGGGTCGCGGGTGGGCGGGACGGGATCTCAGTTCTCCATGCCCCCAGTGTACGTGCTCTCCGCCCGTGGTTGCGGGGGAGCAACCCACGGCCGTCCGAGATGTGCCGGAACACCGATAGACTCGACCCTTGTGGCTGAACTGACCGCGCACGAGAAGAGGCGCCTCGACGATCTGCTCGGGACCCATCGGGTGCTGGCGGACGTGGGCACCCGTTTTGCGCAGGCCGGCCATGAGATCGCCCTGGTGGGCGGGCCCGTGCGCGATGCCCTGCTGGGCCGCACCGTGACCGACCTCGACTTCACCACGTCGGCCGACCCCGACCAGATCGAGCAGATCCTGGCCGGGTGGGCGGATGCGACGTGGGACGTCGGCCGCGCCTTCGGCACGATCGCCGCGCGCAAGGGCGACGACACCCTCGAGATCACGACCTACCGGGCCGACGAGTACGACCCCGCGTCGCGCAAACCCCTCGTCGCCTTCGGCACGAACCTGTCCGACGACCTGGCTCGTCGCGACTTCACCGTCAATGCGATGGCCGTGCGGCTGCCCAACCTGGAGTTCGTCGACGTCCACGGCGGCCTCGACGACCTGGCCGACCGCACGATCCGCACGCCGATCGGTCCGGACATCTCGTTCGGCGACGACCCCCTGCGCATGATGAGGGCAGCTCGCTTCGTCGGCCAGCTCGGGTTCATCGCCGCACCCGACGTCACCGAGGCGATGGCGGCGATGGCCGACCGGATCGAGATCGTCTCGGCCGAACGCATCCGCGACGAGCTGAACAAGTTGCTGATCTCGGCCAACCCAGTCCTCGGCCTGCGTGTCCTGGTCGACACCGGCCTGGCCCAGCGGGTGCTGCCGGAACTGCCGGCCCTGCAACTCGAGCGCGACGAGCACCACCGCCACAAGGACGTCTACGAGCACTCACTGATCGTGCTGGAACAGGCGATCGACCTCGAACACCGGTTGAACGAACGCCCCGACCTCACGATCCGGCTGGCGGCCCTGCTGCACGACATCGGCAAGCCGAAGACCCGGCGGTTCCAGGACGATGGTGTCGTCACGTTCCACCATCACGACGTCGTCGGCGCGAAGTTGGTGCGCAAGCGGATGCGCGCGCTGAGGTATGCGAACGACATCACCGACGACGTGGCGAAACTCGTCGAACTGCACCTGCGGTTCCACGGCTACGGCACCGGGGAGTGGACCGACGCCGCCGTCCGGCGCTACGTCCGCGATGCCGGCGACCAGCTCGAACGCCTGCACATCCTGACCCGGGCCGACAGCACGACCCGCAACCAGCGCAAGGCGCTGCGCCTCCAGCGCACGTACGACGACCTCGAGGCGAGGATCGCCGTGCTGGCCGCGCAGGAGGAACTCGAGTCGATCCGCCCGGACCTGGACGGCAACCGGATCATGCAGGTGCTGCAGATCGGCCCGGGGCGCGAGGTCGGCGAGGCCTACCGTTTCCTGCTCGATCTGCGGATGGATCGCGGCCCGCTGCCCGAGGACCAGGCGATCGAGGCCCTGCGTGCCTGGTGGGCCGCGCGCTGAGTCGCACCCTGGGCCGCGCCGCCGCGCCCACTACGATGACGTGGTGATGACGCGCGCCTGGTTCACCGCTGTGGTGATCGCGCTGTCGCTCGTGGTCGGTGTGCCGGCGTCGCCGGCCACTGCCTCGGACGACACGTTGACCGTGCGCATCGACGCCCTCAGCCCTTCGCAGTTGTCTGCCAACGCTACGATCCGGATGAGCGGCGTGATCACCAACACCGGATCGGCCTCGTGGACCGCGGTTCACGCGTACCTCGTCATCCCGCGCAGTCCGTTCCAGTCCCGGACGCAGATCGAGACCGCGATCGAGGACGGTCAGTCCTACACCGGTGAACGCGTGGTCGATACCGGCACCTTCGACGAGGTCGGCGACGTCCCGCCCGGCGCGTCGGTCCCCTTCTCGATCTCCGTCCCCGTGTCGCAAGCGGGACTCGCCGGACCAGGCGGTGTCTATCCCGTCGGCGTCCAGATCCTGGCCACCGATTCGGACGGAGCCCGCTCGAACAACGCCGTCGCGCGGGCGACGTCGTTCCTGCCGTGGGTCTCCGATTCCACCGCGCCCGTTCCCGCCGGACTGGTCTGGCCGTTCACCGCCAACTGGTCGATCGAGGATCCCCACCACACCGAACTGGTGACATCGGTGCAGTCGGGCCAACTGCGCAACTACCTGAACGCCGCGATCGCCACCCCGCGCGCGGGTCGAACGATCGTGCTCGACCCCGCCATGCTGGACGAACTGAATCCGCTGTCCAACCAGGAAACCCTGCCCGACGGCGTCGAGCTCTCGGCAGCTCAGACCGCGGCGGTCGCCGCGTGGTTGTCCGACCTGCGCACCCTGGCACTGGATTCGACCACCTGGATCGTCTCGTACGCACGCCCCGACGAACTGGCGCTCAATCGGTACCCCGAGAACGCCGAGGCACTGTGGAGCCGGGTGGACAACGCCACCTCCGAGGCGCTCGTCGCCCACGAACTGACCGGGTCGCGGGCGAACTGGCCCACGATCACCGGCACGACCAGTGGCCTGCTCGACGACATCCGCTCCCGCGGGGACGGCCCGACACTGGTGTCGCGGCAATCCGTTCCGGACTGGGAGCCACGCCTCGGCTCGGTCGTGAACTACGAGACCCTCAACGGGCCCTTGCCGCTCCTGGTCAACGGCACCCTGCCCGACACCCCCGGCGCCGAGACCCCGGCCACATTGCGCCAACGCATCCTGACCGACGCCGCGCTGGGCGCCCTGTCCCGCGAGAGCGACTCCACCTCGCGCGCGGATGCCCTGACGATCATCGACCCCAGTTGGGATCCCGGCACGGCCGGCGGCGCGGTGCTGGCCAGGGCGATCACATCCGAGGGCAGCGATGGCCTCACCACGCCCACGACGGCCGGGGACCTGGTCCACGCGTCACCCGCCACGTACACCGGCGAGGTGCCCGACGATGTCGACACGAAGTCCCTGAGCGCCCCGCTGCTCGACCGGGTCGCGGCCCTGTCCCGTACGGCCGACCGATTCGCCGACATCGTCGTCGACGACAACCAGGGCGGCTTCGACCGCGACATCGCCTCGGACCTCTCCATACGCTGGCGCTCGGCTCCCGCAACGGTGATGGATCGGGTCGAGACCGAACTCGCCGACCTGACCGCGGAGCTGGAGAAGATCGCGATCGACAGTCCGTCGACGATCACGCTCTCGAGCAGCCGCGGCGGCTTCCCGCTCACGATCTCGAACGACACGGCCCACACGGTGCGAGTCGGGCTCGATCTCGAGGCCGACAACCCGTCGCTGGACCTCGATGACGTCCCTGCGGTCGAGATCGCCGCGGGTGAGCGGTACACCATCACGGTCGAGGTGGATCTGGGCGACCAGACCTCCAGCACCGTGACCACCCGGCTCGCGTCGGACAGCGGGATGACGTTCGGCGAACCAGCCGTGTTCAACATCCGCTCCAGCAACGTCGGTCTGTTCGTGTGGATCGCCATGGCCGCGGCCGGTCTGCTGGTCGTCGCGACCTGGGCCCGACGGTTCCTGGGTCGCCGACGCCGCCACGCGCGTTCTCCCGCGCAGGTCGAGGACTTCGAGGACACCGATGAGTGACCCGAACCTGGCCAGAGCCAGCGCCTGGATGGCGCTCGGGACGATCGTCTCGCGCATCACGGGCCTGCTGCGGTCGCTCGTCCTGCTGGCCGTGATCGGCAGCGCGCTCAACGGCTCGATCTTCAACGTCGCGAACTCCATCCCCAACTCGCTGTACATCCTGGTGGCGGGCGGCATCTTCAACGTCGTGCTGGTGCCGCAGCTGGTGCGCGCCATGAAGAACGACCCTGACGGGGGCGACGCCTACGCCAACCGCGTCATCACCTTGGGCCTACTCGTGCTGGGCGTGGCCACGATCATCCTGATGCTGGCCGTGCCGCTGCTGTTGCGCGTGATCTTCGACGGCAACCTGTTCACGCCCGAGTTCACCCGTCAGCGCGAATCGGCCCAGTTGCTGATGGTCCTGTGCATGCCGCAGGTGTTCTTCTACGGTGCCTTCGTCCTGGTCGGCCAGATCCTCAATTCGCGGCAACGGTTCGGGCCGATGATGTGGGCACCGATCGTCAACAACCTCGTGGCACTCGGCGTCCTGGGCGCGTACGCCGCCACGTTCGGGATCGCCAGCCCTGGCGCCAACGAGGGCTTCAGTTCCGCGGAGGCCTGGTTGCTGGGCCTGGGTTCGACTCTCGGCATCGCCATCCAGGCCACGGTCCTGATCCCGTACCTGCGCCAGGTCGGATTCCGGTATCGCCCCAGGTTCGACTTCCGCGGCGTCGGCCTCGGCCACACGCTGCGCCTGGGCGCGTGGACGCTGGCGTTCATCATCGTCAACCAGATCGCCTACTGGGTCATCATCAAGGTCGCCACGGGAGCCGATCTGGCCGGTGCGCGTGAGAAGGTCTCCAGTGCCGGGCAGGTCGTCTACGACGTCGGTTTCCTGATCAGCCAGGTTCCTCACGGCGTGATCACCGTCTCGCTCGCCACGGCGATCATTCCCACCCTCGCGGCTCGCGCGGCCGAGCACGACTACGCCCGGATGCGACTGGAGTTGAGCCGGACGCTGCGGTTGGCGCTGATGCTGATCGCGCCCATCGCGGTCGCGATCGCCTGCATGGGGCCGCCCATCGCCTCGCTCCTGACCGGATTCGGTGCCGCCCGCGGAAACACCCACGCGATCGGCACGACGATCTCGGCTTTCGCGCTGGCGCTCGTGATGTTCAGCATGCATTACGTCGTGCTGCGCGGCTTCTACGCCCTCGAGGACACCCGGACGCCGTTCTGGATCCAGACGGTCATCGCAACCGTGAACATCGTGCTGGCCCTCGTCGTGACCAACGGTGCCGATCCGATCGAGGTCTCGACCCGCCTCGCCCTGGCCTACGGCCTCGCCTACACCGTGGGCCTCGCGGTGTCGGCGACGTTGCTGTCGCGGCGGATCGGCTCCTTGGCCGATCACGAGACGGTGCGGTTCGTGGTCCGGCTGGCTCTCGTGTGCCTTGCCGCGGCGTGCGTGCTGCTGCTCGGCCGGTGGGGTTGGAGTGAGTTCGTCTGGACCCGCAGTCCCGGCCCTGCCTCGGCGCTGGGCGAACTCGTGGTCGTCGGTCTGCTCGGTGCCGCGGCGACCGTGATCGCCGCGAAGTTGCTGCGTATCGAGGAACTGCAGTACGTCGTCACCACCGTCCTGCGCCGCAACTGACCGGTTCGGCCCACTTTCGGACCGTCCCGAAGTTTCTCCCGACGCGCCCGTACGATGAAGACGTCGCGCATCGCGCGTGCTGCCAAGGAGGAATGATGAGTGACCGGAGGCCCCACGTCTCCGGCGACGTGCTCGCCTCCCGCTACGAGCTGGCCGATCTGGTCAGTGAGAGCCTCGGCGCCTCCAACTGGCGAGCGGTCGACCGCATCCTGCACCGCAACGTCCGGGTCGAGCTGCTCCCGGCCGACGATCCGCGCGGCGAGAACTTCCTGCAGGCCGCCCGCCTCTCGACAACCGTCACCGATCACCGCTTCCTGCGGGTGTTGGACCTGTTGCAGGACGAGGACGGGATGCACGTCGTCGTGCGGGAGTGGGCCAAGGCCACGCCACTGAGCCGACTGTTGGCCCAGTCGCCCCTGCCGAACCGTCGCGCCGCGACGATTGTTGCCGAAGTCGCCGAGTCCATCGCGCACGCCCATGACCGTGGGCTGGTCCATCGTCGCCTCACGCCGCACCAGATCCTGTTGAAGGAATCCGGTGCCGTCCGCATCGTCGGTCTGGGAGTCGCCACGGCACTCGCACCGGCCGATCACCAGGACTCGCCCGACGATCTGGCTGCCTACCGTGCCGCGGACGTGGCCGCCCTCGGCAAGCTCTTGTACGCGGGATTGGTCAGCCGGTGGCCCGGCGGGCACGTCGACGGCCTGCGTGCGGCGCCCACCGAGCACGGCCATCTGCTGCGTCCTCGCCAGGTCCGCGCCGGCGTTCTGCGTGACGTCGATGCCATCTGCGACCGGATTCTCGAGCCCCACCGACATCGCGAGCCACTGACGACGGCTGCCGAGATCGCTCGTGTTCTCCACGAAGCGGGTGAGGGCGACCCGGACCTGTTCGACGAGCCGGTGGGGTACGACGTCACATCACCCGACCTGCTGCGCCTCGATCCCGTGGTCGAGCCGTCCGGACCACCACCGGGCCTGGAACCGCCGCGGCGGCGTCCCAAGGCGTTCGCCCCCAAGCCGCCGACCCGTCGGGAGCGCTTCGGCGCGCGCTTGCAGTCCATGACGCGCGGCGATCGCGCCCTCATCCTGTGCGGTCTGATCGGGGCGCTGGTTCTCTCTGGCGTCATGGCCTTCCTGATCGGCCGCGAGTTCGGCCGCGAGGGCGACCCGTTCTCGCAATCCGCGCCGAACACACCGGTGCGCGTGCTGCCCGTCGCGGACGTCATCGACTTCGACCCCCAGGGCGAGGATCCGACCGAGAATCCCGATCAGACGGGTGCCGTCATCGACCGTGACCCCGAGACGGGCTGGCGGACCAATACGTACTTCAATCGCGCCGATCTGGGCGGTCTCAAGGACGGCGTCGGGTTGATCCTCGACCTCGGGACCGTGCGCGAGGTCGAACAGGTGCGCCTGAGGCTGGCCGGCAGTCCGACCGACCTGTCGATCCTGACTGCGCCGTCGACGATCACGACGACCCCGAAGGATCTGGAAGACCTCCGCGAGGTCTCGACGCTGAACCGCGCCGCCGAGGACGTGTCGGTGGCGCTACCGCAGGGAACTCGTACACGTTTCGTCGTCGTCTGGCTCCGCTCACTGCCGCAGGTCGCCGAGGGTGAGTTCCGCGGCGAGGTCCGGGGCGCCGCCGTGCGGGGTCGCTGAGACGACCTGTCGAGCCGGGAACATCCACCACCTAGAATCCGTTGCACCACGTGTAACCCGATCGAAAGCGCGTATTTCATGTCCGACGACGTTCGCAGTCTCATCATCATCGGCTCCGGCCCCTCCGGGTACACGGCGGCCATCTACGCCGCACGTGCCAATCTCAAGCCGCTCGTCTTCGAGGGCTCTGTCACGGCCGGCGGTGCCCTGATGAACACCACCGATGTCGAAAACTTCCCCGGTTTCCCCGAGGGAATCATGGGACCTGCACTGATGGACAACCTGCGTGGTCAGGCCGAGCGCTTCGGCGCCGAGCTCGTGGCCGACGACGTGACCTCGGTCGATCTGACCGGCGAGATCAAGACCGTCAAGCTGGCCGACGGGTCCACGTTCCGTTCACACGCGGTGATCCTGGCCACCGGTTCGGGCTACCGCAAGCTGGGCATCGAACGCGAGGACATCCTGTCGGGCCACGGTGTCAGCTGGTGCGCCACATGCGACGGCTTCTTCTTCCGCGGCAAGAACATCGCCGTGGTCGGCGGCGGGGATTCGGCCGTCGAGGAAGCCCTGTTCCTGACACGATTCGCCGACAAGGTCACCTTGATCCACCGTCGCGAGGAGTTGCGGGCCAGCAAGATCATGGCCGATCGTGCCCTGGCCAACGACAAGATCGAGTTCGCGTGGAACAGCGAGGTCGCCGAGATCATCGGTGAGGGCTCCCTCGAGGCCGTGATCCTGCGCGACACCCGGACCGGTGAGACGCGACGGCTGGACATCAGCGGCCTGTTCATCGCCATCGGTCACGATCCGCGCTCGGAACTGCTGGTCGACCAGATCGATCTGGACGCCGAGGGTTACGTCCTGGTCCAGCCCGGTTCGACCGCCACGAATGCTCGCGGTGTCTTCGCGGCCGGTGACCTCGTCGACCACACCTATCGGCAGGCGATCACGGCGGCCGGTACCGGCTGCCAGGCCGCCCTGGACGCTGAGCGCTTCCTGGCCGACCTCGAAGCCACCGGCCAACTCTGAACTGCTGAGACTCACTGAAACATCGACCCGCACCACATGGA